>JBKDAC010000058.1:0-10256 GCA_046316515.1 Sandaracinobacter sp.
GGATTGGCAGATGGCGACGCCGACACAGACTATGGGCAAATCGTTCGATACCCATGCGCCGATAGGGCCCTGGATCACGACCTCGGACGAGGTGCCGGACCCGCAGGCATTGCAAATCACTGTCTGGGTGAATGACGAAGAGCGCCAGAATTTCAGCACTGGCGACATGGTTTTCAGTTGTCATCAGCAGGTAGCGCATCTGTCTAAAGCGATGACGCTCGAGCCCGGCGATGTGATTATCACCGGCACGTCGATCGGCAACGGCGCTCTGCGTCAACCACAGCTTTGGTTGAAAGCCGACGATATCGTTCGGATTGCGATCACCGGGCTTGGTCACATCGAGAACATGGTGGTCGACGAACCGGATGATGCCCTGTTTCGGCGTTGACATGCACGATGTCCCGCTTAACCGTGGCGCCGCCGGGGGTCATTTCGCGCCGCCCAGAGTTAAGATCGTGCCAACACCCAAGCAAGCGCCTCGCAAGCAGATCGCCAAAGCCAAATCCCAGCCAGCAACCCTGGCGCGGGGCGACGGACGTGACGAAATCCTGAGGGCTGCCCTCGCCTGCTTTGCCGATACGGGATATGACGGAACGTCGATTGCCGACATCGCCAGAGCAGCAGGTGTCGGTCACCCACTGGTCCATTATCATTTTCAGACTAAGGACCTCTTGTGGCGCGAGGCTGTCGTCCACGCCTTCAAGGACCTTGCAGTCGCGTTTCAGGCCGTCAGCCTTGCTGCGGACGACCTCGAGCCGGTCGATGCACTCAAGGTCGTAATCAAGGCATTTGTGAGATTCTGCAGCCAGTATCCACAGCATATCGCCATCTTGTTCTCGGAAGGTACCGCCAAGTCGGACCGCTTCGACTGGGCGGTTGAGACCTGGTTGAAGCCACTTCACAACCGGGTAGACACCCTTATTCTTGAGGCGGTCCGACGTGGCCAGATCCGCGACGTTCCACCTGTGCATCTTGCCAATCTCATTGTCGGCGCCGCTGTCCAGTTCGCTTCGGCTCGGGAGCTGATCCGGCAATTGTATGACTATGACACTGCTGATCCGGCGAATGTTGCAAGCCATGCCGACTGGCTCGTAGACGTCATGTTGAATGGCATCCGCAGCAATCGGACATGAATTGCGGTCGGCGTGCTGACTCAGGCCACTTTGTGCGGATCAGTCAGCACAAACGGGCTTGACGGCGCCAAGCGCGCTGACAGCGCCGCCAGCTTTGGAAAGCGTAATGCCGCAAACTCCGTTGGCATGCGTGCCGTGATAGCCTCGAACGCGAGAACGGCCGCGATATCGGCATGGGTGAGACGGTTTTCGAACAGGAAGCTGCCCGATAACACCGCAGTGTCAGCCAGATCTTCTGCTGCTCCGAGGCCGCCGAGTGCCTGTGCCACGCACTGGTCCGCCCAGGCCGGCCATATCTTGTCTGGCGGGCGACGTCCGGTCTCGTAAAAGGCCGCGACTTGCTTCTCCAACGCGCCGGTCAGAAACGCGAGCATCTGTCCATAAGGGCGCAACAGGCCTGCGTCTCGTACGCTGAGCGACCTTTCGGGGCCGGCCAACCGATCGAGTTCCGCCAGGATCTGGTGGCTGTCGACCAGGACGTCGCCGTCATCCATTTCAAGTGATGGTACACGGACAAGCCCATTGTAGCTCCCGATCAGGTCACGGGCGGTGACGACCGAAGCGGCAACATGCTCAAAGTCGATACCATGGACATGAAGGGCGATGGCGACGCGCCGGACGAACGGCGAGATATAGAGGCCAACGAGCTTCATCTCAGAACGGCTCCACGAAGGTGCGAACGTCAATTTCGTGCGACCAGGCGCGCCGCGGTTGGTGGTGCATCATCTCGTAAATGTCGACAATCCCCTCGATGTCGACGAGTCCGTCATCGCCGCGCGCTGCGGCAATTTCCGGCCGACCGTTTCGGATACGGTCGCCATCGACGGCGCCATCGATCACCACATGGCCGACGTGAATCCCGACGGGGCCGAATTCGCGCGCCAGGGATTGAGCGAGTGCGCGCAATCCGGCCTTCGCCGCGGTAAAGGCGGCAAAATTCGGCTTGCCGCGTATCGATGCGCTTGCGCCGGTGAACAACAGGGATCCTTCGCCGCGAGGTGCCATGGCGTTCAAGGCCTCCCGAGAAAAAAGAAACCCGCCGAAACAGGCAATGCGCCAGCATTGCTCGAAGAATGATGCCTCCATCGTCAGGAAGGCGCCCGGCATATTGTTGCCGGCGTTGTAGATGGCCACCTGGACAGGCCCTGTGGCTTCTGCCGCCGCGAACAGCAGCTTGATCGAAGGTTCGTCCGTTGCATCGACTTCGATCGCTGTCGCAAGACCGCCCGCCAAGCGTATCTGTGCGGCCACCGCCTCGACTTTGGCGGCGGTGCGCCCACCGACGAAGACATGGTGGCCCAGTTTTGCGAAGCGTTGGCACAGGCGGGCGCCGACACCTCGATCCGGACCGACCCCGATGATGACTGCAGTGCTAATATTCATGCGTCTGGTTCCCCTGTTCCGGTCAGTCGTATCAATTGCTTGCCCGTGTTCTGGCCCTGGACGTTGCGAACGAGACCCAGCGGGGCCATGTCGATGCCGTCCAGAACGTCCTCCAGCAGATGCAGCCCATGTTCCCTCTGCCATTTTGCCAGCTGGGCCGTCGCTTCGCTGAATTGGCTGGCAAAATCGGTCACGAGAAAGCCCTGCTTGCACAGCCTCCGGACCAGCAGGCGACTATGATCACGCGGCCCGATATCGAGCGACGTATCGGCAAGATGCGCTGATGCCAGACGGCCACACACAACAATGCGGCCGTGGACTCGCATATGGGCAAGCACCGCGTCGTAGAGATCGCCACCGGCATTATCGAAGTACACATCGATCCCATCCGGCGCCGCTGCCTTCAGAAGGCTTTCAAATCGAGCATCGCGGCGAACGACCGCAGAATCATATCCGTAAGCCTGAAGGGCAATCCTGGCCTTTTCCTCCGTGCCGACAATAGCAATCGTCCGGCACCCCATGATGCGAGCGATCTGCCCGGCAAGCGCACCGACGCCGCCAGTTGCGGCACTGACGGCCACCGTTTCGCCGGGGCGGGGGCGTCCGATGTCGAGCAGCCCGAAATAAGCCGACCATCCGGCCACACCCAGTATTCCCAATGCGCTCTGGAGCGGCCCCGCCGACGGGTCGACCGACCAAAGCGCCTCGTTGCCGCGGTCGAGATACCACTGCTGCATGCCCATCTGACCACACACAATGTCTCCGACGCTGCGATCACCACGTCGAGATTGGATGACCTCGCCGACGGCAAGTGCCTGCATCACATCGCCCGGCTGCACGCCGCTGGTGTAGTTCTCTTCTGCCCTGAGCCTGCCCACCATGAAGCCGTCAATCGACAGCCAAAGCACACGGACCAAGGCCTCGCCCTCGTCGACATCGGGGACGACCACACAGTCGGCGGCAAAATCCGATATTTGGGGAAGTCCGTTCGGCCGTCGCTCAAGGAGGATTCGGCGGTTCCAGCGTCGTGATGCCTGTTCGCCAGGCATCATATCCACGCTTCGATCAAATATGGTCCCTGTGACGCGATTGCGTGGTGAAGCGCCGACAGCAAGGCTTCCACTGTTTGCACAGCCACCGCTTCGACGCCGAATCCGCGGGCAATGGAGGGCCAGTCCATACCGTCAATATCGCACATCAGACTGGCATTGGGGCCCGGATGAGTGGTCCCTGCCCGGGACAGCTCCAGCTCCAGAATGCGGTATCTGCTGTTGCGGCAGATGACGGTTGTAACCGGCAGGCTATGGCGCGCTTGGGTCCAGAGCGCCTGTGGGAGATAAAGACCGGACCCGTCCGACTGCAGGTTGATGATTGGTCCACCCGAACCCAACGCTGCACCTACCGAAGCCCCCGGGCCCCAGCCAATGGCTCCACCTGTCAAGCCGAGATGGCGAAACCTTTTCGCGTTTGTCGACGCGCCATAAAAGGCGAGGCCGGTGGTAACACCTTCTTCAACGACGACTCCGCCCTCCGGAATTCGGGACGCGACAGCGGCGCATAGCGACTGGGGGGTCAGCGGCCCGGTTGAAGCCGCCGCCAGATCCCCGGCGGGTTTACCCAAGAAGCCAGTGGGTTTCGCATGCGAACCGGCAAAGTGGTCCAGAAGCGCCATAAGGGCAGTAGCAGCATCCTCCTCAGGCGTCGCCGCGGAAACGACAGTGCAGGAAGCCGGCACCAGTCGGCTTGGGACCGACGGATAAGCGAAGAACGCAACTGGCTCGGACGCGCCGACAAGCAACAGCAAATCATGACCAGCCAGAAGCGCCACGGCCTGTTCCGGGAAATAGGGCAGCCGCATCGGCTCGGGCAAGTCACCACCGCGATCCATCGTGGCGAACAGCGTTTCGACATAGAATGCCGCCCCGCAGCGGTCTGCGACCTGCGCTGCAAGCCGGAGGCTTTCGGCGCAAAGCGCCGTGCCCCCGACCAACAACGCGGGTCGTTTTGCGCGTCCGAGAGACGCGATGACGTCATCCTTAGCCCGCGAAAGCGGCCGCTTCGGCATCAGCCACGGCTGTGCAGCCACGGGCGAGCAAGGACTAAGCTGCACATCGTGCGGCACAATGAGGGTTGCGAGCTTGCCGTTCGAAGCGATCGTAGCGGCTTGCCGCGCGGCCTGCGCCTGTCCGTCTGGATCCGAGGCATAGCCCGTCCAGTCGGACAGCGCTCTGCACAAGATCTCCAGCGGCATCTGGAGCGGGGAGTCTACCCCCAGGTGTCGCGATGGGTGTTCGCCGATGATGTTGACGAGACCAGACCGCGCCCTCCGCGCATTATGCAGATTGGCTGCGGCGTTGGTCAGGCCGGGCCCAAGATGCAGCAGCGTAGCCGCTGGTCGCCCGGTCGTCCGCCAGAAACCATCTGCAGCAGCGCTGCAGACATTTTCATGCAGCGCCAATACCGCCTTGATCGGTCGACCGCAGTCATCCAGCGCCGCCACCAGCGGCATCTCCGTCGTTCCCGGATTGCCGAAGACAGTGTCTACACCGCAATCGGCGAGTGATTGAACAAGCGAGTTTGCAGCGTTCCAGCCCGGGGCATGCTCGACTGTCATGACTGCGCCGTTGAACCCTGCATGACCAGTTCTGCAATCGAGGTTCCCGCCTTAAGTTTTGCGGCCAGCACGCCAGGATCAAATTCAACCCCGATCGGATTGCTCTGGAACACGCCCGATGCGAACCATTCGCCAAGAGCAGCCTCGGTTTCAAAGTTGTCGATCTGCAGCTCGACCTGGTTTCCGTCGGGGTCACGGAAGTACATGGATGTTGTGGGGCCGTGATTGATGCACCAACCGGGCTCGATTCCGTCCGCCTTCAAGCGCTCGTATGTGGCGATCAGGTCGCTGAGAGAGCCATAGGTGAATGCGACATGGTCGAGCCCGGCAGCCATCGGGTCGCAATCTGCAAGTTGGGGCATGTTTACGAATGCAACGCGGTGATGTTCCTCATCATAAGTAATGAAGGAGATCATTGGCGACCCGAACGCCAGCGTCGCATCGAGCACTTTCAGATACCATGCAATCATTTCGTCATAGCGGGGCGTGCGTAGAACGATATGAGCCAGCTTGGCGGGAGAGATTTGCCCCGCCCTGCGCTGCGGCACGGCCGGCGTTGTCTGAATATTCACAAGATTCTCCATTTAAACTAGGGCAGGAAGCTCAGGCGGCGGTGAGTGTGGCGATCGGCGCCTCGAGGTCGCCGCCGCTCATTGTCTGTCGGACGGCGTCGTGAAGGCTATCAGCGGGATCGAGACCAATCGTCGAAACTCGCCAGGCAATATGATGGTCTGGTCGCACAAGGATCGCGCCGCTTCCGACCGGCCCGCCTGATTTCAGCCAAGCGCCCCCCTGATCCTGATATTGGGCGCCGGGTCCGACGCTAATCACGCGAATTTCGAGCCTGGTCCGGCTCGCCACTATTGCCGCGACTTCGCGCCAAGCCTCTCCGTCTGGCCCGACAACCAGCAGAAAACCGCGGGGCAGAACAAAATCATGGATCGCGATCCGGCGGCCGGCATCAACAAGCCAGACGTGCGGCAATCTCGCTCCCGGACGTGTATTCGGCGTATACTGCCGAACTGAAAATGGGACGGGCTCGGACCCGTCGGGGCAGATTGCGCCGGCTTCGTAACGCACGCCAAAATCTAGGCCAGCGAAATCAAAGTGTTCGATTTGCTCCTCGATCGCTGTGGCGACAGCCGCTCTCTTGGCCGTAGCAGCCGTCGAATCCCCGTCGAGCCCAAGATCTGGACAAAGGGATGGCTGGGCGGCGAAGGCGGCCGGAAAAACCGGAGTCATGGTCGACGCGCCGAGTACGGCATCGACCTCGCCCATCTTCATCGAGTTCGCGACGCTGTGCTCACAGTTGAGCATCGCCACCGGCCGGCGTTCATTTTCATATGTCGCCAGCAACTCAGGGCTCGCACTGCCATCGAGTATCGCTACCAGCTTCCATGCAAGGTTATGGGCATCCTGAACGCCTGTGTTCATGCCAAGCCCGCCGGAAGGCGGAAAGCGGTGTGCTGCATCGCCGGCCAGCAGGATACGGCCGTCCCGGTAGCGCTCTGCAACCTGTGCGCTCATGTTCCAGTTTCCGACCGAATCGATACGAATATCTGCGGTCGGATCCCCGATGGCGCGACGCACCATCTCCAACGCGATTTCGGGCGTGAATTCCTCCGGCTTGCAGGGGTCCATATAAGGGCACATGAGCGCCCAGGTTGTCGCCAGGTCGAAGCCGATCAGAACGCCGCGAACATCAGGCCCCATGATCCACTGCAGTGGCCCGGGTCTGCCACCGAGGTAGCGATCAAGGTTGGCCGTGAAGTATATCGAGATGAACGTCTGCAGCGATGACGGTCCGAACATTTCGATGCCAAGGCCGCGCCGCACGCCGCTCCCAGCGCCATCGCAGGCGACGACATAGTCGGCTTCGGTGACAGACGTTTCGCCGTCTGGCCCCCGGACAACGAGCTGTGCGCTGGTATCATCGGCCGAAACAGATACGACAGAATGGCCGAAGAGGACGCTGCCGCCCAGAGCGACAAGCCTGTCGAACAACAATGGTTCAAGCCGGTTCTGCGCCAGATTGACGATCATCGTCGGGCTCAATGACAGGCGCTCCAGACCCGCAGCTGGATCCGAACCCATTAACGAAAGGCGACCGAATTCCCGACCGGCCAGACTCTCGCACCATGTGATGAACCGCATGCGCGCCATCGGCGCCGCCGCCGAAACAATCTTGCGATCGACACCCAGCTCTCGAAAAACCTCCATAGTGCGCGTGTTGACGACATGCGCCTGAGGCTGCCCGTGGAGGCCGGTTCGCCTTTCGAAGACGGCGGCGGTGACGCCACAGCGTTGGAGGAGCGCCGCCAGTGTCAACCCGATCGGCCCTGCCCCGACAATTGCAACCTGAACCCTTTGATCCGTCATCATCACTCCAACGATTGACCGCTGACATCATGGTCGCTAATCCTGACATATCTGTCAAGAGAGCCGCGAACAATGAAGCTGTGTACATTTCGAACTGGCCAAGGCGCGCAGCGGTTGGGCGTGCTATGGCGGCCGGGAACCCTCGTTGTTGACGTCATGGATCTGGCAACAGCCCATGGTGAGCCTTCCGACGAATTCGCTTCGATGCTTCGCCTGATCGAGGCAGGTCCGAGTCCATTGGCAAAGCTGCGCGAATGGTTGGCTGCCCCAATGCCGACGGGGCTTGTCGGGTTCCCATTGATGGGGCTTGAATTACTGGCGCCGATCCCGAATCCGCCCAGGCTGCGATGCTTCAGTGTTTACGAGAAACACCTCGTTCAGGCCTTCCGGCAGGTGCTACGCCGAAAATTGCCCGGGCCCATATTCGCTCTTGTCGATTGGCTTGGCCTGATCCGCGCGCCAAAGCGCTTTTTCGAAGTGCCCGTCTATTACAAGGGCAATCATCTGGCGATCTCGGGACCTGATTCGGAAATACCGTGGCCGAGCTATACCGAGATGCTCGATTATGAGCTCGAACTGTGCATCGTCATCGGTAGCGCTGGAATCGATGTGCCGTCGTCAGCAGCACCGGACCATGTGTTCGGCTACACGATTCTGAACGATTTTTCGGCGCGGGATGCCCTGATGACCGAAGTCGGCTTCGGGCCTTCCGCCGGGCCGGCAAAGGGTAAGGATTTCAACGGCGGCAACGCAATCGGGCCCTGGATTGTAACCGCAGACGAACTTCCGGATCTCTCTGCAGTGGCCATGGAAGTCCGGGTAAATGGTTTACTGAAGGGCCGCGCTCATGCCGGGGATGGCGCTCACAGACCAGAGGCGCTGATCGCCTATGCAAGTCGCGGTGAAACTCTCATCCCCGGCGAATTGCTGTCGTGCGGCGCGGTTGGAGACGGCACAGGTATCGAGCGATGGGAATTCTTGCAGCCGGGAGATGTCGTCGATCTGTTGATCGAACCAATTGGCCAGCTTTCAAACCGCATTGGCCCCAGACCCTCCATCCAACCGCTACACCAAACCCTAAAGGCAGGATAATTTACGATGAAACCAATGCTTTATCACAATGCCATGTCGACCTGTTCGCAAAAAGTCCGCCTCGCCCTCGAAGAAAAGGGCGTTAGCTGGGAGAGCCGCGAGATAAACTTGTTGGCCAGCGAACAGAAATCGCCTGAGTATCTCGCGATCAATCCAAAGGGTGTCGTGCCAGCACTTCAGGTCGGCAATGCCATCATCCTCGAATCGACCATGATAAACGAATATATCGGTGCGCATTTTCCTGGACCTCGCTTGTTGCCGGTCGATCCGGAATCCAATGCTGCCGCCCTGCGCTGGCCAAGGAAGATCGATGAAGACGTTCACAAAGCCTTTGGAACCATTACCTATGGCACTGTGATGCGCGGCTTCATGCTGCAAATGCCACGGGAATCCGTCATTGCAGACATTGAGAAAACAACGGATCCTGTACACCGCGAACTTCGATTGTCACTGTTCGAACTAGGCACAAAAGCCCCCGCGTTCAATGCTGCTATCTCCAGCCTTTTGCAGTTCGTCGACGATCTTGAGGCCGCCCTTAAGAATTCTATCTGGCTTGCCGGTGACGAGTTCAGCTTGGCCGATTGCGCCGCCGCTCCCTATGTTTTGCGTCTCGATCACCTTGGGCTTGATGCGCTGTGGACAAGCGGCAAGAGACCGTCAATCGATGCGTGGTATGGCGCGTTGCGCTCTCGACAGGCCTTTGACCGCGGGGTTACGCAATGGCTCCACGATCCTGCGATTTCGATGTTCCGCGCCGCAGGCGCGCAACTGGAAATTGTCTAAAGTCTGATCTGTATCGCCAGTAAATTCAGCACTCATATTCGGCTGATTATCCCGACAGTTGGCGCTGTACCAACGTTCCTTCGGCGACCATGCGAGCAGATAATCATGGCGCGCCAGAAGAACGCCCCTTTCGCGCGGATCTGCTGATTGGATGCAGATGAGCGACCGGGTCGATCAACGTAACCTCGGCCCCTCACTTGTCCCAGCGCCACAGAAACAGGTTAGCCCCCTTGGCCTGTATGCTGGGAACGAGACAGCCATCGAACCCTGCCGCGAGGGCGTCTTAAGCTAGCGCCCAGGTTGCTGGAACACGGCGCTCGATATCCCGGATGCGCCGCCAAGGCAGCGAAAGAACGGCATCGTCTATTTCAACGGATGTGCGGACAGCCGCGTCAGTGCGGTCGAGTATGGCTTCGACATCGACATGATTGGGCGCGAGCGTTCCTGGATAGATGAGTGCCTGAAGTGCTGGTCAAAGGCCTCAATGCCGCCTGCATCGATCAAGCGTCTGATGCGCCGCAAGCGTTGAAGACGCGGCCTGCTGAAGGACGATGGCCAGTTCAGCGCGGAGGCGCCCAGCCAGAAGTGGTTATCTGACTTCATTTCAATCTGGACCGCAGCAAACTGACGGTATGTGTAGCGACGCAAAATGATAACCACCTCGACGCGAGATCATCGGCATTTCCGACGCACATTCGCGTGAGACTATAATTGCCTTCGACGCACGTTCGGTTGAGACCGGGCGCACAATCGGTGAGACGGACGCGAGATCGGATGTGCTCGACGCACGTGTCCCCCGTCAGCACCAATGGCACAGATTTGAGGTTGTGATTTGAGGAGGGTTGGGGCTTCATCTTCGTTCCTTCGTCACT
>JBKDAC010000059.1:0-13748 GCA_046316515.1 Sandaracinobacter sp.
CGGCCATTGCCGCCTGGGCGACCACCGAGCCTGCGGGCGCGGGGGATGACGCCGCGCTCGCGCGTATTCTTGGACATGCCGAGACGATCGCAACCCAGTCAGCAAACCCTGCCCGGGCCGGTGCCGGACGGTTCCGGCAAAAGTCCGGCGCCGGGAGGTTCCAGCCGAAGCCCGGCTGGATGCTGGGAGGGGCGCTTGCGGCCTCCTTCGCCATCGCCCTGCTGCTCGCACCCAACCCGCGCGGGACGCGGGGCGCGGATGAGGTGGTGCTTACAAGCGCAGGCGACGTCGCGGGGGGATCGGTGAAGCTGGCAGAATCCGAAAGCGGCACGAGCGCCGCCTTCGCCCTGCTCTACACCCCGACAGTCGAAGAGGAATATCAGCTGTGAAGACCCTGATTGCTGCAACCATCGCCCTGCTGGCGGCGCCCGTGCTCGCCCAGGCGGCACCGCCTGCCCCACCCACCGGCTTTGAAGCCGGGAACGAACGCATGCGCGCCCACCGCATGCATCGCGGGGACATGTGGGCGAATGTGTCGCCCGAAGGGCGCGCCATCCTGCGCGAGACGATGCGCGGCGACCCGAAGGATCGCGAGGCGATCCGCGCGTCGCGCGACCGGATCAACACGATCGTCGGTGCCGAGAAGCTGGACGTGGCCGCGCTGCGCAAGGCGATGGCAGATGAGCGCCGGCTGGTCGATGCCCAGCATGCCAACCGTCAGGCCAGCATGCTGGCCGCGATCCAGAAGCTCTCGCCGGCCGACCGCAAGGCCTTTGCCGAGGACGCCCGCCGCGCCCGCGCCGATGTGGAGGCGCGCACGGCCCAGTGGCGCAAACGGGCCCAGGGCGGGCAGCGCACGCCCGACATGCCGCCGCCCCCGCCCCCGCCGCCGGCACCCGGCACGGGGATCGAGTAAAACCCTTCGGGGCCGCCGCCGGGCGGCGGCCCCGCCGTTGGCGGATCAGAAGTTGAAGCCGGCCATCACCGAAATGGTGCGCGGCGGGCCGTAATAGCCGATGATCGAGTTGCCCAACAGCGCGCCGGGGAAGTTGTAGCCGCCCACGCGGTAGAGCTCGTTCGTCAGGTTCCGGCCCTGCACGCCCAGCGTGAAGCGGTTGTCCTCCGACGTCCAGTTCACCGCCACGTCGGCGATCACCGTTGCCGGCTGGTCGAGCAGCGCGTTCGGGATCTCGAACATCGATTGTTCCGCGCGAAGCGCGATCGCCGGGATGATATCCAGCCGGCCGCCGAACAACGGGTTCGACCAGGTGAGATTGGCGTTCACCACATAGCGCGGCGTGTTCTGGAACACGCGCTGATCAGCCACGTCGATGGGCATGGTGCCGCCGGCGATGAAGGTCAGGAACTCGTTGTACTCGGCAAAGGTGTAGCCAAAGGCGAGGTTGAACTGCAGATTGTCGGTGGGGATGGCGCGCATCTCCAGCTCGAAGCCGTAGATGGTGGCCTGGCCGGCGTTGTCGACCACCGAGGCAACGCCGACATTCGGCGGCGGCTGCACGGCCTGCACGGTCACCTGCTGGTCGCGATAATCTGAGTAGAAGGCGGCCGCGTTGATGAAGAGGGTGCGGTCGAGGAAAGCACCCTTGAAGCCCAGTTCCCAGCTGTCGATGAACTCCGGCTCGTAGCCGTTCACCGTACTCGGAATGAAGATGGCATCACCCCGCATGTCGAACCCGCCCGACTTGAAGCCGCGGCCCCAGCTTGCATAGAGGTTGAGGTCTTCGGTCGGCTGGTAGCTGAGCGAGATCCGCGGCGTAAAGGCGTCGAAGGTGCGGCTGTTGGTGTAATCCGTCCGCGTCCGGAAGAAGCGGGCGTTGGGGTTGCCGAAGAAGGGCGAGCGGATGCCGAGCCAGTCCTGCCTGAGCACGGTCGCGGTCTTCTCGTCCTGGGTCCACCTGAGGCCGGCCGAGATCTTGAACTGATCGGTGAGATCGTAGGAGAAGTCGCCGAAGAAGGCGATCGACTTGGTGTCCACCCTGCCGGACGTGAAGGTGGTGAGGCCCGCGTTGCCGATCACGGTGTCGAAGGCGCCTTCGGCCCGACCGTTGAGGTAGAAGCCGCCGACCACGCCCTGCAGCCGGTCGCCCTCGATCAGCAGCTGGACTTCCTGGGTGAACTGGTCGTCCTCGTAATAGGCCGGCACGTCGAGCACGGGCCCGGGCGTGTTGTCGAAGTCGATGAGGGTGTCGGTCCGGCCGTCGCGGTAGGCAGTGATCGACTTCAGGGTGAGCGTCTGGTTCAAAGGAATCTCGGCCGTCAGGCTTGCGCCTTGCGTCATCACCCAGTTGTCATCGCCGATGCCGGCGCGGGTGTCGAACACGCTTTCCGTCGGCTGGAACACCGGAATGCCGAGGTTGCCCGTCAGCCGGGTCCCGTGGCGGGCGTTGCTGCGGTCCTCGGTGCGGTCGGCGGCCAGGCGGATGAAGACGTCGCCATTGTCGAACTCGGCCGAAAGACGCCCGGCCAGCACATCCTTGTTGTAGGCTTCGGCGCCCGACGTCAGGTTGGTGCCGAAACCGTCGCGCTGCAGCCAGGCGACGGCGCCGCCGATGGCGAAATTCTCGCCCAGCGGGATCGCAACGTTCCCCACGAGGTCGATCTGGTTATAGCTGCCATAGGTGGCGCGCGCATTGCCGCGGAACTCGTTGCCCAGCCGCTTGGTCACATATTTGATCGCGCCGCCGATGGTGTTGCGGCCATAGAGCGTGCCCTGCGGGCCGCGCAGGATCTCGATCCGCTCGACATCGAACACGTCCAGCACGGCGCCCTGCGGCCGGGCGATGTCGACATCGGCGACGTAGAGGCCGACGCCCGGCTCGAAGCCCCACAGCGGATCCTGCTGGCCGACGCCACGGATGAAGGCGATCAGGGTGGAGTTGGAGCCGCGGGCCACCTGGAGCGTGAGGTTGGGCGTCTGCCGTTGCAGGGCGGTGATGTCCTGCGCGCCCTGCGCGATCAGTGCGTCGCCCGAGAAAGTGGTGACGGCGATCGGCACCTCCAGCAGGCTTTCGTCGCGGCGGCGGGCCGACACGATGATGTCACCGGGGGCAACCTCTTCGACGGTGGACGCCGCGGGGGCGGTCTGGGCAGCGGCCGGGTAGGCAAGGCCAACTGCGAGGGCTAGCAAAGACAGGTGACGTGCGGCGTGCATCTTTCTCTCCCAAGGCTGCAGCCCGCCTTTTGGGGCTTGCGGTGATCTTGGCGCTTGGCTTACTGAAACATGAATCATTATTCAACTTGAAACCTGAATCAGATTAGAAGTCCTGGGGAGATAAGCGGTGAGCGATGCAGCAATGCCACTGCCCGCAAGCAACGCCGCGGCCGACACCCACCCAGGCGTGATCGCCCCCAAGACCGAGCGCGGACGCCGCACGCTGCGCGCGCTTCTGGATGCCGCGGCCCTGGAGTTCGGCGCCAACGGCTTTCACACAACCGGAATCACCGACATTACCCGACGGGCGGGTGTCGCGCTGGGCAGCTTCTACACCTATTTCGCCAGCAAGGAGGACATCTTCCGTGCCCTTGTCAGCGACCTGTCGGCCCAGGTGAAGGCCGAAGTCGCCCCCCATGTGGAAGCTGCCCCCGACGCATTGGCACGCGAACGCGCAGCGCTGGCGGGCTTCCTGGATTTCGTGACCCGACAGCAGCTGATCTATCGCATCATCGACGAGGCGGAGTTCGTGGCGCCCGATGCCTATCGCAGCCATTACGCGCTGACCGTCGCCCGGATTGCCGACCGCCTGAAGCATGGCGCGGCGCGCGGGGAACTGCGCGAAGATGTGGGCGAAGTCGAAGCCTGGGCGATCGCCGGAATGAACGTGTTCCTGGGCCTGCGCTATGGCGTGTGGGGGACCAGCGAGGACCTGGGCGAGATCACCGCCCGCGCCAACCGGCTGGTGGCCGAGGGGCTGGGCCGGCGCTGACCAGCGCTAGGGCCTGTGATCCTCGACATAGTGGCGGCCAAGCCAGTCGCCCCCATAATCATTCACCGGGCCGCGCACGATGGCATGCACATGGTTGGCCGGCCCCCCATCGCGGGTCGGCTCGCGCACGAACTCGATCAGGATCGACGGCCAGGCCAGGCGGTACATGAAGCGCTGCTTCAGATCGTCCACCGGCCCCCACCAGGCAAAGCGCAGGTCCTTGTCGGCTGCGATGGCCGCGAGCTTCCGGGCCGCAGGCTCGTCGGCTGCGTTGCCGACATATTCGCGGACCAGGGCGGCTGCCCTGCCCTGTTCATGCTGAAATGTCAGACGCCCGACCCACGGGCCATCGGCGATCCGGCCGGTGCAAGCCAGATCATTGCTGCCAGAATTGCTGTCCGCACCGTGCCCACCATGTTCCGGCCGAGCCCAGGCCAGCCAACAGCGTCCGTGCAATCAGCCTGGGATAAAGCGCGCAGCAAGGTCCTTGGCGATCCGCGCCGGGCGGCGCGTTGCCGTATCCAGGCAGCACCAGCTGCTCTTCACTTCGGCCAGGATGGTGTCGCCGCGCTGGATCAGCGTGGTGAAGAAGGCCCGGCTGCCCTGCACCCCGGTGGCGACCACGTCGGCGAGCACGGTGTCATCCAAGAAGGCGGGTGCGCGGTAGGTGATCTCGTGCTTCAGCGCGACCCACAAATGACGCGCAACCGCATCGCTGGGAGCCACCTTCTCCCAATAGCTGATCACCGCGTCCTGCACCCACGTCAGGTACACGGCATTGTTCACATGCCCCATGAAATCGATGTCGTTGGGCAGAATGCGAATAATATGCTGGTACATGGCGCCTTCGATTCGAACAGGGTATTACGCTAACCGTTCCACGCTGCGCTGCACAAGCGGCAGGGACAGCTCAGCTCCTCCAGCCGGTCTGCTGGCGCACCTCGTGCCAGACCATGTCGCCCAGCCGCCGGCTGACGGGACCGGGGGCTCCGCTGCCCACCGCCGCGCCGTCCAGCCATACGATGGGCAGGATCGGCGCCGTGGTGGAGGTCAGAAACAGCTCGGGTGCCGCGCGCGCCTCGTCCAGGGTGAAGGGGCGTTCCACCACCTCCATCTGGGCCGCCCGCGCCAGGTCCAGCAGCGTGTCGCGCGCAATGCCGGGCAGGATACGGGCCGAGACCGGATGGGTGATGATCCGGCCCGCCGCGTCCACCATGTACATGTTGGTGGAACCGCCCTCCGTCACCTCGCCGTCGCGCACGAACAGCGCTTCGAAGGCGCCGGCCGCCTTCGCCTCCTGCTTCGCCAGCACGGCCGCCAGCAGGCCGGTCGTCTTCAGGTCGCAGCGCGCCCAGCGCTGATCGGGCAGGCTGATCGCCGAGACGCCCTTTTCCAGCTGCGGCAGGCGCTGCGCGAAATCGAAGCGCCGCACGGTCAGCACCAAGGTCGGCGCAATGCCGGCCGGGAAGGCATGGTCCCGCTGCGCCGCGCCGCGGCTGATCTGGATATAGAGGAGCCCGTCGGGATAGCGGCTGAGCGCGATCAGGCGACGCGCAATCTGTGCCAGTGCGGCGTCGCCGGGCACGCCTTCGATGAAGAGCGCGGCCAGACCCCGCCGCAGCCGCCACAGATGCTTGTCCCAATCCAGGAAGCGCCCGTTCAGGAAGGCGACCACCTCGTACAGGCTGTCGGCAAACTGGAAGCCCCGGTCCTCGACCGAAACCCCGGCAGACGAAATCGGGCCATAGCGGCCATTCACATAGGCGACAGCGGGCATGGCCCAGCGCTTACGCGCCACAGTTGCGTGGTGCAACGTTCGCGCCCATCAGGGCGCCATGTCGCAGCCCCAGATCCTCTGGTTCCGTCAGGACCTCCGCCTCTCCGACCAGGCCGCGCTTGCGGCAGCGGCAGCCGCAGGGCCTGTTATTCCCGTCTACGTCCTCGACGACGAGAGCAAGGGCCTGCGCCCGATGGGCGGCGCGGCGTGCTGGTGGCTGCACCACAGCCTGACGGCCCTTGACGCCAGCCTCCGCGCGCAGGGCGGGCGCCTGCTGCTGCTGAGAGGGCGCAGCGCCGATGTGCTGGGCCGCCTTGCGGCCGAAACCGGCGCAACGGCAATCCATGCGCTGCGCCACAGCGAGCCCTGGTGGCCGGCGATCGCGGCGAAGCTGCCGACGCTGCGCCTGCACGAGGGGAGCACCCTGATCCCACCGGGCCTGCTGACGACGAAGACGGGGGGGCGCTTCCGCGTCTTCACCCCCTATTGGCGTGCCCACACCAGCTATGGCCCCCCGCCGCGCCCCCGCCCGACGCCCACTGCCATCGCCTTTGCACCCTGCCCTGCCGGCGACCGGCTGGCGGACTGGGGCCTGCTGCCGGCCAGCCCCGACTGGGCAAGCGGGTTCGACTGGACCCCGGGCGAAGCCGGCGCTCGGCAGGCCCTGCAATCCTTCCTGCCGCGCCTCGGGGCCTATGACATCCGGCGTGACTTCCCATCGGAACCTGCCACCTCCTCCCTGTCGGCGCACCTGCACTTCGGCGAGGTCTCGCCGGCGGCCTGCTGGCATGCCGCGGTCGATGCGGCGGGCGACGCGGCCACCCCCTGGACCCGCCAGCTTGTCTGGCGCGATTTCGCGCACGAGACGCTGGACCAGTTCCCCAACTCGGCCAGCGCCCCCCACCGCGCGGAGTTCGACCGCATGCCCTGGACAGACACCACCACGGCCGAGGGCGACGCCCTGCTGAAGGCCTGGCAGCAGGGGAGGACCGGCTATCCGCTGGTCGATGCAGGCATGCGCCAGCTGTGGGCCAGCGGCTGGATGCACAACCGGGTGCGCATGGTCGCCGCCAGCTTCCTGGTGAAGCATCTGCTGATCGACTGGCGGGCGGGCGAGCGCTGGTTCTGGGACACGCTGGTCGATGCCGATGTCGCCAACAACGCGATGGGCTGGCAGTGGGTGATGGGCTCGGGCGTGGACAGCGCCCCCTATTACCGCATCTTCGCCCCCATCGGACAGAGCGAGAAATTCGAGGCCGGCGCCTATGTCCGCCGCTGGGTGCCCGAACTTGCCGGCCTGCGGGACGCCGAGATCCATGGGCCGTTCGATCGCGGCTATCACGGCTATCCGGCACCGATCGTCGATCACAAATGGGCGCGGGAACGGGCGCTCGCGGCCTATCAGGGGCTGCGGGGCGGCTGAGGGCCGGCAGCGGGCACTGCGCGCGAGTCCGTGGATCAGCGCTTCGCGCTGACCACGGCCGCGCTTGGCCTAGAACGCATTCTTCGGGAACAGCACGGCGAACACGGTGCGCACCAGGATGTAGAGGTCGAACGGAACCGACCAGTTCTCGATGTAGCGAAGGTCGTGCTCCAGCCGCTTCACCAGCTTTTCCTCGGTGTCGGTCTCGCCACGCCAGCCGCAGACCTGGGCCCAGCCGGTGATGCCCGGCTTCACCTTGTGGCGGGCGGCATAGGTCTGCATCACCTCGTGGAAGGGCCGGCCCGCCGCGCGCGTGGAGGGCGCGTGCGGGCGCGGGCCCACCAGACTCATGTCGCCCTTCAGCACGTTCAGCAGCTGGGCCAGCTCGTCGATCGAGGTGGCGCGGATGATGCGCCCCACCCGCGTCACCCGTTTGTCGCCTCTGGTCGCCTGGTGGATCTCGTCTGTCTCGCACATGTCGTGCGTCATCGATCGGAACTTCAGCACATCAAAGCGCTGGTTGTTGAACCCCTCGCGCGGCTGGCGGAAGAAGATCGGCCCGGGGCTGTCCAGCTTTACGGCCAGCGCCACCAGCAGCATCAGCGGCCACAGGAAGAACAGGATGCCCACCGTCAGCAGCAGGTCCTCGGCCCGCTTGACGATGGCATCGGTGCCCGAGATCGGGCGCTCGAACAGGGTGATGAGCGGCATGTCGCCCAGCAGCACCAGTGGCCGGTGCGAGAAGGCGAAATTGGCAAGGTCGGGCGCCAGCCGGATGCGGACCGGGGTCAGCGCCAGCTTCTGCACCACCTGCTGGATCCGGGCCTCGGCAGACCAGGGAAGCGCCACGATCACCTGGTCGATGAGGTCGTCGCGGATCATCGCCACAAGGTCGTCCGAGGTGCCGAACACCGCGAGATCGTCGACAAGAATCGGCACGCGGCCGTCGCGGCGGTCGTCGAAGAAGCCGACCAGGCTGATGGTCAGCTTCACATTCCCGCGGATATACTGCGCCAGCTTCTGCCCCTGGGCCGACCCGCCATAGATGGCGACCCGGCTGTTGAACACGCCCTGCCCCTTCAGCCGGCGGATCCACAGCGCCATCGCCGCGCGGGTGCCGGCCAGCATCACGGCCGAGGTGACGAACCAGGTGATCGTCCACCCGCG
This sequence comes from Sandaracinobacter sp., assembly GCA_046316515.1. Classification (GTDB taxonomy): domain Bacteria; phylum Pseudomonadota; class Alphaproteobacteria; order Sphingomonadales; family Sphingomonadaceae; genus Sandaracinobacteroides. The sequence continues at coordinate 8,312 of JBKDAC010000059.1, forward strand.
CGAGAATTCCTCGGACACCTTCATCAGGAATCCGATCGTCACCAGGAACAGGCCGGTCACCATCCACGACCCCAGCACCCGTTCCCACGCCTTGCGCATCGAGAAGTGGCAGTCGACGTCGTAGCTGCCCATGATCTCGGCAACCAGGGCAAAGATCAGCGCGCCGGCCAGCATGGTGCGCCCATAGACCGGCGTGTCCATCGCCAGGATCCGGTCGGACCACAGGCTGAGCGCCACCACCCCGCCCAGGATCACCGTCAGGAATTCGAACACCCGGACGGCAAAGATGACCAGATCGATCGGCACGGCTGCGCGCGGCGGCAACTGCTGTGCCAGCAGCCGTGCGGCAGGCGCCTTGGGGGGGGCGATGTCATTCATCCCGGCATCACCTGCCCATGGCGCCGGAAAGAATATTGTTCACCTGCCACATGGCCCGAAGCAGGCCATGTGGCGCGCCGAAACCCGTCCGCGCGGACGCGCGGCAGTCGCAGGTCTTGCACGTTTATGCACGGCAAGGCATTGCATGCCCGGGCCGAGCGTCGAAGAAGCGCATCGCCCAGTTGTTCTTGGGAGAGAGCCACGAAATGGAAACCGTCTACGACTGGGTTACGGTCGCCATCTTCGCCGGATTGATCGTACTGTTCCTGCAGCGCTCGGTCGGGCCTGAGCGCGATCAGATGTGGCCCTATTTTGCCGCCTCGGTCGCCTGTGCCGTGATCAACCAGGTCGGCAACACGGCGATCAACTACCAGAACAGCATGCTGCACGATGTCTCGATCGGCGGCATTTTCGCGATCCTGGCCTTCATCCAGTACTTCCTGCGCCCATTCGGCAAGGAAGGCGACTGACGCCATAGCAGCCTGGCTGCCGGGCCGAAGGGCGAAGGCAGCCGGCATCAGCGAAGCGCCTTCAGTTCAGCCGCCAGCGGGCGCCCGATAAGCCCGGGCAGGGCCGCGGGATAGGTTGCCGCAAGCATCTCGCGCGCAAAGCGTTGCAGGGTCCCGAACAGCTCGGGCGAGGGCTCGCCGATGGACGACAGGCGCACCAGCACACCGTCGGCCACATAGCCGCGCATTTCCGACCGCAGCTTCATCAGCCGCTGCTCGTTGCCGCTCGTCGGCAGATAGTCGCCCACCCGCGTCCAATAGAGGATCGGCTCCACGCGATCGTTGCTGCGCGCCACCAGCTCGCGCGCCGGCAATCTGGCTGTGCCACCCAGGGGCACCGAAATGGGCTCCGCTCGCGTGATCTCGAACCCGACCGCCGAATAGCACACCTCGGGCCGATGCAGCTGGAGCTGGTCCGACTGGGTGCTGCCATAGGCGATCACCATCATGACCGGCAGTTCGCTGTCCGAAGTGTAGAGCCGGCTGACAGTCTGGTCATAGAGGCGCGCCGACAGCGAGCCTTTGGCCGAATCCGGCAGCACCACCACGTTGGAGGGCATCACCGTCCAGGCGCCGATGGTCAACGGCACGGCCTTTTCCAGCTTCTGGTCGCCCAGCAGGGTCAAACGCTCGCGCGGGGTCAGCGCAAAGGCCGCTGCTGCGCCCACGATCAGCGGGGCACCCAGAAGAAGCTCACGCCGCCGGAGCATCGGAACCCTCCCCAGGCACTGGGGTCAGCCACCGCCGCACCGGCGAGAGCAGCTTGTCGATCCCGAAGATCAGCAGCAGCGCCGACACGAAGGTCACGATGCCGGCAAAGTCGTGCAGATAGCCCTGCGCCGCCTCGTTGCCGGCATAATGAGTGAGCAGGACCAGGATGATCAGCCGCACCACATTGGCGGCAATGGCAATCGGCAGCAGCAGGACCAGCAGCAGCGCCGAATAGCGCCACGAGGCGTTGTGCATCAGATAGATGTAGAACAGCCCGACCGCCGTCAGGCTGATCAGCGAGTTCAGGCCGGCGCAGGCATCCTCGACCAGCAGCTGATACTGGGCGATGTAGATGGTGACCCCCACCTGGGTGATCGGGTAGCCCAGTGCCGAGAGCAGCCAGGTCGTGATGTCCGAGACCAGGATCTTCAGCGGCTGGGTGATGCTGTCCAGCATCCACCCCGGCAGCGGGATCAGGAACAGCAGGTAGAAGATGGGAAACCACATCTTCATCAGCACCCGGTGCCCGACATAGGCATAGGCAATCGCGACCAGTGCCACCAGCAGGGCGGCCACCTCGATGATCAGGAAGTTGAACGCCCGACCGAACACATAGGCGGCCGACATCAGCAGCACCACCGGAACGGCCAGCGCCAGGCTGCCGGGCCGCGCCTCGGCCTTGATCTCGTCCCAGCTGCGCCAGATCAGCCAGACAGCCGTAGCCAGCACCAGCGGCCCGTGCACACCGGATTCCTGGCTCCAGCTCTGCTGCGCCATGGCAACAAGCGTGGGCAGGACGGTGAGCAGAAGACCGATCGCGAGCACAGGGTGGCGCAGCGCGTGGGCCAACCACGTGTTCCGTTCCACCGGCATCGCCACGGTCATCGTCCCCCCTCCTGTCTGCGGACGATCAAGCAAAGTCGTTGAGCACGGAACCGATGACGGTGGCCCGCGAAGCCCCGAGCTGGGACGCAAGCGTCTGCACGTCCTTCACATAGGCGTGATTGCGACGCGCAACGACCAGCGCATAGCCCAGAACACCCGCCACCGTCAGCGCATCGCTGTTCTTGTTGGTGGCCGGCGTGTCGAAGATGGCGACGTCATGCTGGCGCAGCAGGATATCAACCCCGCTGCGGAAGCGCGCGCCCGACAGCAGTTCCTGCGGCCGGCCCACCGGAGGGCCCGCCGGCACGATCGACAGGTTCGGCAGAACATTGGGATAGACCACGCGCTCGGGCCGGTTCATTTCGAGCGACAGATAGGTGGACAGGCCCGGCCCGTTCGGATCGATCCCGAACACCGCGTCAATCCGCGGGTTCCTGAGGTTCGCATCGACCAGCAGGGTCTTTATGCCCACCTGCGACAGGGCGACGGCCAGGTTGGCCGCGATGAAGGTGGCCCCCGAGCCGTCCGTCGCGCCGCACACGGCAAAGGCCCGGCGACCGGCACCCACATGCTGGGCGATGATCTGGGTGCGCAGCAGGCGCAGCATTTCCGCCTGCGGGCTCTTGGGATTGGACTTAACCGGCAGTTCGTCCGACACCGCCGCAGAAGGCACCAGCTGCAGCGCAAAGCTGCCCTGCAGGGCCTGGCGGGCAATCAGCACATCTTCCTCGGTCGCCAGCGCCAGCGCAACGGCGGACTCGTCGAAGGTCAGGCCCCTCTGCGCCTGGTGGGCCGCCACCGCACGGGCTTCGTTGTCGGTCAGTGCCCCCGTCCGCAGCAGGGCGTCGGGCAGCGCCGGATCGGCCGGCAGCCGGCTTGGCGTCATCTCTATATCGTTCAAGTCAGATCGCATGCAGGTCGCCGGCGGGTTCGTCGGGCGACCGTCGGCCAAAGAGTTTCCGAAGGCGCAGGCGCAGCGTCGATGGTGGGCTCGTCCCCACGATCGCAAGCACCGGCGCGCCGGCGGCATAGGCGAGATCCTCATAGCCACGCACGCGGCGGGCCACGAACTCGATCAGCAGCGCCATCACCAGGCCCAGGCCAAGCCCCAGCACGGCCGACACGAGCGCGATCTGCCCGACCTTGGGATAGGACGGCGTCTTGGATGCCACCGGGTCGCCCATCACCGTGATGCCGGGATCGGACTGGTCGGATGCCAGCTTCAGCATGTCCGAACGCTTATTCGCTTCTTCATACTGGGTGCGCCTCATCTCCACTTCGCGCGCCAGACGGACCAGCTCGTCCAGCGCGGGCTTGCGTTCCAGCACCAGCTTGGCCTGCGCTTCCACCTGCTGGGTCAGTTCGTTGACCGACTGCTTCACGGCACCCGACACGGCCGAAACGCTCTGCTGCGAACGGGCCCGGGCCTGGGAAACCTGGCTCGCCAGCGTGTTGCGCCGGGCCAGAAGCGCCTTGTAGCTGGGGTGCTCGGCGCCCAGCCTGGCGCCCGCGAGCGACAGCTCGTCCTCCACGCTGGCAAGCTGCAGCGCCAGCTGGTCCGCGACCGGGTCGGACACCAGCCGCGTTGCGCTGGAAATGGTGTTGGTGCCCTCCATGCCCTGCGCCTGCTGAAGCGCGGCCTGCAACGAGGCGAGCTTGGCGTTCTCGCTGTCGATACCGCCCACCATCGTGATGTTGTTCGTCAGCATAAAGTCCGACAGGGCACGCTCGGCCTTGGCGAGGTCTTCCCGCGCAATGCCCGTCTGCTCCAGGTACCAGGCGCCGCTGCGGCCTGCGGGATCCGTGCGCAGACGAAGGGATTCGCCCAGATAGGCCTCGCGGATCATGCCGACGATGGCCTTTGCCCGTTCCGGATCATTGGTGTGATAGGAAATCTCCATGATGCTGGAGCCGCGCACCATCTGGGCATCGGTGTTGTCGATGATCTGCTGCCCGATCCAGGCACGCATGCCGCCATCCTCGGCCGTGCGGCCGGATGCCTCATAGGCTGCCTGCAGGCCACGGTCCTTCAGCAGCCCCAGCCGGTCGACCACGGCACCTGCAACCCGCATGTCCTTAATGATCTGGATCTGGTCACCAAGGTAGGTGCTGCCGCGCCCGCCCAGCAGGACCTCGCCGGTCACCGGGTCGCTCTTGGCCTCGAACATCACCCGTGCGGTCGCCGGATAGCGCTTGGGCAGCAGCATGGCGATCATGGTCGCCACGGCAAAGCAGGCAAGCGACGTCGCAAGGATCAGCTTCCAGCGGGCCAGCAGGATCCTGAGGAACTGGATGATACTCATGGCGCAAACCTACTCAGAACAGCCGCTCGCGGACGCGGATCACGTCGCCAGCCTGCAGCTTCTCGCTTCCCGTCACGTCGATTTCATTCGCGTCGCCGCGCTTCAGCCCATATTTGCCGGACGAACCGGTCGGACCGACGCCGCCCGCCATTGCCAGCACTTCCGACACGGTCATGTCACGCTTCAGCGGGTAGGAACCAGGTGCCGCGACCGCGCCGGTCAGATAGACCAGTTCCGAAGGCGGCACGAAGACGGTGTCGCCCGGCTGCAGGATCAGGTCGGCAATGGTTCCGCGGGCCAGGTCCTTGGTGCTGACCTGCAGCTCCTGGCCGCCGGCGGCCCTGCGAACGAAGATCACTTCGCTGCCCACATCCTGCACCCATCCCGAGCGCAGCAGGATGTCGAGCAGCCGGTTCGAGCGGTCGAGCGGCACAAGCCCGGGCGCGCCGACCTTGCCGGCCACGCGGACGTAGCTGCTCGCAAACTCCGTCACCTCTACGTTCACGATCGGATCGCGCAGATAATTTCCCTGCACCAGGCGCCGCGTGATCTCGTCGGCGAGGGTCAGCACGGTCTTGCCCTGTGCCTGCACCTTGCCGATCAGCGGCACCACGATGGAACCATCCGGCTTCACCCGGGTCGCCACGTTGA
>JBKDAC010000060.1:0-7252 GCA_046316515.1 Sandaracinobacter sp.
CGGGGGTGGGTGCCCTGGGGGGATCGCCGGGTCGGGGCGTGGGGGTTTTGGGGGGCCCTGGGGCGGCCGCGGGGGCGGGGGCGGGGCCGGGGGCTGGGGCAGGGGCAGGTGTTGGTGAACATCATCGACCTGGGGATGAACCTGCAGGCGGCGGGCGATGCGCCGCGGATGCGGCACATGGGGAGCCCGGACCCGGGGGCGGACGGGAAGGAGCCGGTGCCGGGCGTGTTTCTGGAGAGCGGGATCGGGGCTGAGACGCGTGCGGCCCTGGTGGCGAAGGGGCATGTGCTGGTGGAGCAGCCGCAGGACGTCGGCGGCTATCAGGCGGTGATGTGGGATGCGGCGAACAAGGTCTGGTGGGGCGCGACCGCGATGCGAAAGGACGGGGTGGCGCTGGGCTATTGAAGGGCGGGCGTCCGGAAGGGCTGACGTTCCCAGCGGGCAAGGCTGCGCCAGAGCCATTCGAAGGGGCCGTAGCGGAAGCGTTCGAGCCAGGGCTTTGACCAGGCGAGCTGCAGGGCCCAGATGGCGAAGACGATGAGCCAGACCTGTGGGCGGCTGAGGCTGGCGTAGAGCCCGAGGCCGACGCCCGTGAAGATCAGGTTCCCGAGGATCGAGGCGAGCAGATAGTTGCTGAGCGCCATGCGGCCGCAGGCAGCGAGGCGCGCGGCGAGGCGGGGGAATGCGCCGGACTTCACGATGACGATGAGGGCCGCCGCATAGCCGAGCGACACCATCGGAGCGACCAGCACGCGGGCGGCATCGGTGAAGAAGAAGGCGGCGGGCGCATAGCCCGAGCTGTAAAACTGCCAGCAGAGGACGGCACTGAGCGAGAGGCCGATCGTCTTGAGGAGGGCTGCGACCCGGATATAGTGGCGGACCGAGAATTCCCCCTGCCACCAGCCCAGTCGGTAGAGCCCCATGCCGATGAACATGAGACCGACCGCTTCGACGAAGAATTCGAAGGGCAGGAGGAAGAAGCGCGCGAACAGCACGGCCTGATGGCGGATTGCAAGGACGTCTGCGGCGCTGCCGCGGTACATGGCGATTTCATGCGCGACTTCTTCGGGGGCCGTCCAGGTTGTGCTGCGCAGGCTGTTCCATGTGTCGATCGCGACCGTGCTTGCGCCGGGTGCCGTGGCGGCTGCCTCTGCGGAGAGGGCCTGCATGCCGAAACTGGCGTTGATGGCCGCCTGCAGGCCGAGCGCGATGACGCCTGCCAGGAAGAGGCGGTTCAGCGGCAGCTTGCGGAAGGGCCAGATGGCAAGGCCTGCGAGCGCAAAGGGAAGCAGGATGTCGCCGGACCAGAGGAGCGAGCCATGGAGCATGCCGAACAGGAACAACACGGCCATGCGGGCGACATGGCGGGGTGTCTGCCTGTCGGGCGGGCTGCCTTCGGCCATCAGCAGCAGCGAGGCACCGAAGAGCATTGCGAAGAGCGCGCGCATCTTGCCGTCGACCGCGACATAGGCGACCGCCCAGAGCGCGATGTTCGCGGGATCATCCCCGCCGGTGTACATCGGGTTCAGATAGGCGGCGCCTGCGAAGGCCATGCCGATGATGTTCATGAGCAGGATGCCGAGAACGGCGACGCCACGGACTGTGTCGATGCTGGTGATGCGCACGCTCTGCATCGGCTTTCAGTGGCACAGGGACGCCTCTGCTGCTAGGCTGTGAGGATGGCAAACTGGTGGGATCGGCACATGGTGCCCCGGCTGATCGGCTTTTGCTGTTCGCAGCCGCCGGTGATGAAACGGCGCGCCGAGGTGGTGCCGTTGGCGAAAGGCCGCGTGCTGGAGCTTGGGGCGGGCGGGGGTGCCAACCTGGGGCTTTACGACCGATCCCGGGTGGAGAGCGTGACGGGGGTGGACCCGTCCGAGGGACTGATCGCGCTGGCCGAGGAGCGGATGGCGCCGGGCGACCGGGGGTTCTTTCATGTGGAACGGGGGGTGGCCGAGGAGCTGCCCTTCCCTGCCACAAGCTTTGACACGGTGGTTTCGACCTTTACCCTGTGTTCGGTGCAGGACCCTGCCCGCGCGCTGGCCGAGGCGAAGCGGGTGCTGAAGCCCGGCGGGCTGCTGCTGTTCCTGGAGCATGGGCTTTCGCCGGAGGCGGATGTGGCGAAGTGGCAGCGCCGGATCGAGCCCTTGTGGAAGCCGATTGCGGTGGGCTGCCACCTGACGCGGCCGGTGACAGACAGCGTGACGAAGGCCGGATTCCTGGTGCCGGAGCGGCACGGGCGGTACATGGATAAGTCGCCGAAATTCGCCGCCTGGGTTGAGTGGGGCAGCGCGAGCGCTGCCTGATGGGGTTGCGTGAGGCAGCGCGAGCGCTGCCTGAATGAAGCTGGGCTTTCGGGGGCACAAGCCATGCTGCTTTGTCGGACGGCAGGCGGTGATGCACCTTCCCTGCCATGGAACAGGACCCCCGCCAGATCCGCCAGTTTGCCGATGCCAAGGTGGCCGCCGCCGAGGATATCGTGACGGACGAGGGGAAGGGCCTGGACCGGCTGGTGACGGCTGTCGCGCTGATCGCGACCCTCGCCCTCATCCTGCTGTCGCCGCTCGCCTCCTGAGCCCACCGGCCTTTCAGAGGCCCTGTTTTCCCATCCTGACGAAGCGTTCGCGGCGGTTGTCGCGAAGGGTTTTTCCGTCGAGCGCGGCGAGCTTGTCGAGCTCCGACGCGATTGCCGAGCGGACGCGTGCGAAGGTTTCGGCATGGTCGCGGTGGGCGCCGCCCACGGGTTCGTAGACGATCCTGTCGATGACGCCGAGCTTCAGAAGGTCTTGGGCGGTGATGCGCATGGCTTCGGCCGCATCGGCGGCCTTGGCCGAGCCGTCGCGCCAGAGGATGGACGCGCAGCCTTCGGGGGAAATGACGGAATAGACGGCGTTTTCCATCATCAGCACCCGGTTGGCGGCGGCCAGCGCGATGGCGCCGCCCGAGCCGCCCTCGCCGCAGATGAGGGCGACGGAGGGGACGGAGAGCTTGAGGCAGGCCTCGATCGCACGCGCAATGGCCTCGGCCTGGCCGCGCTCTTCGGCGTCGATTCCGGGGAAGGCGCCGGGCGTGTCGACCAGGGTGATCACGGGAAGGCCGAAGCGGTCGGCCATTTCCATGAGCCGCACGGCCTTCCGATAGCCTTCGGGGCGGGCCATGCCGAAATTGGGGCGGATGCGGCTTTCGGTGTCCTCACCCTTGGCATGGCCCATCACGACGACGGCGCGGCCGTTGAAGCTGGCAAGGCCGCCGAGGATGGCTGCATCCTCGCCGTAGAGCCTGTCTCCGCCGAGCAGCATGAGATCGGGGAAAAGGGCCGCGACGAAGTGGCGGAAGTGCGGGCGGTTGGGGTGGCGGGCGACCTGGGTGCGCTGCCAGGGGGTGAGCTGGCTGTAGAGATCGGCGAGCTGCTTCTGCGCGCGCTCGGCGAGGCGCGCGGCCTCATCGGGGGCGCCGGCGTTCAGGGCGTCGGTTGCGCTTTTCGCAAGCGCGCCGACGCTCTTTTCAAACTCCATCCACTCGGTCATGCGTTTCGGACCTCGGTAAACCCCGGCGCGCAGGCGGCTAAACAGTCATCGACATGCCACGATAGATGCGCGAGCGGTAGCGGCTGTCTTCGGCGTCGGGCAGCGGGGCGCCCACCAGCAGAACCGCGCGGGCGAAGCGGCGGACTTCCTCCCAATGCTCGTCCAGGTCCTTCGGCTCCTCGCCCCGGACGCGGCGGGTGAGGTTGATCTGGTTCACCGCCACATCGTGCACGAGCCGCTCATTCTCGACCGCGAGCGTGGCCGTGAAGGCGTGCAGCGTGGTTTTGATGAAGTTGGCGAGCGCGAAGGCCGGGCCTGTGGTGCCCATCGGCACGTCGGGCGAGACGAGGACGAGCTGGCAATCGTCGTAGAGCGAGACCTTGCGGCTGACCCGGAAATGGTGGGTCAGGTTCGCTTCGACCACCGCGCGGAAATCCTCTGGCGACAGGGGCGCGTCGAGGCCGAACAGGCGGTCGGGGAGTTGGGCGAGCGGGGTGGAGACGACCGTGGTGGGGCGGCCCCAGTTCCCGAGCGCCTGGTCAAGCGCGGTGTCGAGATCACTGCCCGCGACGATGGTTTCGAGGGTGTCGGCCGGGACGTCTGCGAGCGCCGTGGTGATCGCCTCTGCGCCGGCGGCCGTGCCGGTGAGGAGGACGACGCGGGCGACGTGGCAGTCCTCCACGAACTTGCGGGCGGTTTCCGCGAGATAGTCGGTGAGATGCTCGCCGATGAGCCAGACCGTCTTGCCCTTCATGCGGTCGAGCCGTTCCTGCTTGGGGCTGCCGAACAGTTCACGCTCTGTCGTGGAGCGCTCGACCGAGAGGCCGCCCGAGGGCATGAAGGTTTCGCCCGAGACCGCACGGTCTGCGAGAAAGAAGACGGTGGCCTGTGCGACTTCGCTTTCGGTCGGCATCTTGCCCAGGTGGAGCTGCTTGAGGACGCCGGAGCCCACCTTGCGGGCTTCATCCGCAATCTTGTCGGCCGGCAGGAAGGGGATGTCGTCGGGCGGGGTCTTGATGAGCCAGTTGCCATCTGATTCCGGGGTGGCCGGGCGGTCGGACCAGCCCGGGGCGTCGAGGAGCAGACCCGCGAGGCGCAGGCGCGAGACGAGGCGCGCGGCGATGCGGGCCGTCATCAGATGACGGTCCCAGGTGCAGACGCCGTCGCCCTCGCGGGCCGTTGCGAGCGCGAGGTCGCGCAGTTCGCGTGGGGAATCGCTGTCGTGGCTGAGATAGGCACTGTCGTTACGGGCGAGGCGGTTGAGCACGGCCTCAACCCGGGCGCCGCGACGGACGGCCTTGATCACGGCTGCGTGGACAGCGTTCAGGCGCTTGTTCTCGAGGATCAGGCGGCCGCGGCGTTCGAAGAGGCCGGGCTTGCCGCCGGTGCCCGACAGTCGGTCGCCATCGACGGGGCCGGGGGCGATGGCGTTGAACTGCACTTCCGGCCCGAGGTGGCGCGACATCGCCTCGACCATTGCGCGCTGGCCGGCCTTGGAGACGGCATAGTCGGCGCGGTTCGGGTAGGCAACGGCGAGGAACTTTTCGCCGCCGAAGTAGCTGGAAACATTCAGCACATAGCCGGAGCCTTGCGCCTTCATCAGCGGCACGGCGTGGTGCATAAGGAAATAGTTGGAGACGAGGTTGGCATCGAGCGTCTGAGTCCAGGCGGTGGGCGACATGTCGACCACCATCTCCTCGGCGCCGGCGACGCCCGCGTTGTTGATGAGATAATCGATGCGACCGAAGGCTTTGATGGTCTCGTCGAAGGCCTTCTTCAGACTCTTGAAGTCGGAGACATCGACATTTGCGAGCGTGCGCACCCGGCGCTCGACGCCGGCGAAGCCGATGTCTTCCAGTTCAGACACGATCTTTGCCCGGGCCGTGGCCAGCTCGCTGTCGCGGCGGGCGACCATCATCACCTTGGCGCCGGCAATTGCGAGCAGGCGGGCGACCTGGCCGCCGATGCCGGCCGAGCCGCCGGTGATAAGCGCGACCTTGCCGAGGTGGAGGCCCGTGATGTTCTCGGAAAAGCCGGGCATTGCCTTCCGGGAGCCGGTCGCCTCGCCGATGTTGGCCGGCAGGTAGAGCGTGACCTCTCGGATCTTGTTTTCCTTGAGCACGATGCGGGCGGCGTGGCCGGCCGCGAAGCGACCGTTCTCGGCCTCGTCGTTGGTGAAGCGGATGATCTGGTTGCCCCATTCCGCCTGGCGGCGGCGGCCCTGCTTCACGTCGATTTCGGATTCGTCGCGCCAGATGCGGATCAGCTGTTCGGTGGCAGCGCGGAGCAGCTGGTTGGTGATGTTGCCCTGCCCGTCTGTCCGGTTCGAGAGGAACAGGAAGCGTGGCGGCTGGAGCAGATTATCGTGTCGCTTCCAGTAGCGGCTGAGCGTGCGGGCGATGGCGATGTTGCCCGAGATTTCGAGGTCCATGATCGCGTCAACGGCGGAATCGCTGGCGTCGACGAGGGGTCCTGCGAATTCGGAGGCTGCCTTGGCGGGCATGATGATCGCACTGGTGATGGGGAGATTGGCTTCGGTGAAGGCTTCAAGCGTCGACTCCATGCCCTGGGCATCGCCGCGGTTGAAGCGGACGACGCTGATACGCTCTGCCCCTTCCTCGGTCTTCAGGCGGGCCTGGGTGAGCGCGACATCGGCCTGGCGGGAGAGGCCGAGGAGGACATGGGCGCCGGCGCCGACCTGAACGCGGGCGATTTCGAGCGCATCCTCCCATTGTTCGCCGCCGGCGATGAGGACGGCGAGGCCGGTGCCGTCCATCGAGCGCATGGTGGGGCGGGAGAGATAGACCGAGCGCTCTTCCTTGCGGACGGTCATGCCGTGCGTGACTTCGAAATCATGGCCGTTGAAGGCCGCACTTTCGTCGGAGCCGAGGAAGACGCAGGTGTTGGCGATATCCTTGGGCAGCGGCAGCATGCGCTTGGGCTCGGCACCGGCGTCGGCCCGGTTCAGCGACATCATGCCCATGTAGAGATCGGCGGTGCTGTCGGCGGGTTCACCCTTCAGCTTGTCCATGGCGGCAAACACGCCGCGGATGCGGGCGCTTTCGATCGGGCCGGGGAAGAGGAGGTTCACGCGGACGCCGCGCGGCCCGAGTTCCAGGCTGAGCTCGCGGCTGAGCGCGTTCACCGCGGCCTTGGGGACGACATAGGCGGTGCGGCCATAATAGGGCGTGCGCGAGAAGATGGTGGACACATTCACCATGGTGCCGCCGGGGCGCATGTGCGGGGCCGCTGTGCGGGCGACGTTCCAGATGACGCCGAAGATGTTGCGGACGGCATCGGACACAGTCTCGGCATCGGTGGAGCCGGCCTGTTGCAGGGCAAGGAGATCGGCCTTGGAGAGGGGCACGTCCTCGAGCAGCTGCTTGGGGCCTGCGGAGCCGGCATTGTTCACCAGTATGTCGATGTGGCCGAAGCGGTTGACGATGTCGGCGATGCCGGTGCGGACGCTTTCGGGGTCTGCGCCATCGAGCGTGGCGGTTGCGACCTGATCGGGCGTGGCGCCGGTTTCGGAAAGGATGGCCTGGCGGGCAGCCTCCGTGCGGTCTGGCGTGCGGCCCGTCATGATGACGATCGCGCCTTCGCGGACATAGTGGCGCACGATTTCGGTGCCGAGATTGCCGGCAGCGCCGGGGATGACGGCAATCTTGCCGGCGAGGCGCCCAGTGGTGGCTGGCAGGGTGACGGTTGCGGCCGTGGTACGGGAC
>JBKDAC010000061.1:0-7124 GCA_046316515.1 Sandaracinobacter sp.
GGGCTGTCCTATCGCCGGGCCTGGCTGATGGTGGATGCCATGAACCGGCTGTTCGCCGAACCGCCGGTGCAGACCGCGCGCGGCGGCCCCGGCGGGGCCAGCCTGACGCCGGCCGGCAAGGCGCTGCTGGCGGAGTATCGCGCACTGCAGCACAAGCTGGAGGAGGTCGCCGCGACATCCCCCCTGGTGTCGCGGATCAGGGCGCCGGGCTGAGCATCAGGCGAAGCAGCCTCATTCGCCCTTCAGAACCGCCTTCGACAGCCCGCCGACGAAGGTCTCGAAGTCGCGGGCCTCGCGGAAATCCTTGTAGACGCTGGCGAAACGCACATAGGCGACCGGATCCAGCCGCTCCAGCCCCTGCATCACCAGCGCGCCGATCTGGCCGGCCTCGATCTCGCTTTCGCCCATCGCTTCCAGCTGGCGCTGCACGGCCGACACGAAGCGCTCGATGCGCTCCGCGTCGATGTCGCGCTTCCGACAGGCAATCATCACCGAATGGGCCAGCTTCTCGCGGTCGAACGGCTCCTTCTTGCCGTTCTTCTTGCAAACGATCAGCTCGCGCAGCTGCACGCGTTCGAAGGTGGTGAAGCGCGCGCCGCACGCCGGGCACTGCCGGCGGCGGCGGATCGCGCTGCCATCCTCTGTCGGGCGGCTGTCCTTTACCTGGCTATCCTCGTGGTGACAGAAGGGGCAGCGCATCAGTTCTTCTTGGTCTTCTTTGCAAGGGTGGCGAGGTAGCCGAGGCCACCACCAATAACCGCACCGATCAGCGGATTCAGGACCAACAGGCCAATCGCGGCACCCGCCGCCGTACCGACACCGACATTGCGGCCCAGCGGCGTGTTCCAGGCCTTCTGCGCGGTTTGCCCGGCTTCGCTTGCCAGCGCCTTGTCAGCAAGCCCGCTCGCGGTCGCGGCAACCTGCTTTCCGGCCTCGGTCTCCAGCGCCTTCTTGTGCAGGTCGGCAGCTGCCGCCGTCACCTTCTTGCCCGTCTCGCTGTCCAGCGCCTTGCCGACCAGCTGCTCGGCCTTGTCGAACACCTGCCCGGCGGTATCGACGACCTTCCGGCCGGTTTCGGAGTCAGTGATCTTTGCGCCGGCCTCAAGCGCCTCGTCGGCCAGCTTCTGCATCTTGTCGGGCTTGGGCGCTGCCTTCGGGCCGTCCTGCGCAGCCTCGGGCTTGGGCTTGGCGGCACGGGCCTTGGGCGCTGCCCCGGCGCTCGATCGGGCAGCGGCAGGCTTGGCAGCCGTCTTGGGGGCAGCCTTGGCCGCGGCGGCCTTCGGGGCTGCGGCCTTCTTCACCGGTGTCTTAGGCGCTTCGGGGGTTTCGTCAGCCATGGTCCTGGTCCTCCTGTTCGTTGCAATTCAGCCGTAAATCGGGAAGCGGGCGGTCAGCGCATGTACGCGGGCGCGCACATCACCTTCCACAGTTGCATTGTTCTCGGGGCCATTCGCCGCCAGGCCATCGAGCACATCGGCAATCATGTGGCCGATCGCCTCAAACTCGGCCTTGCCGAAGCCGCGCGTGGTGCCGGCGGGCGAACCCACGCGGATGCCGCTCGTCTTCGTCGGCGGCAGCGGATCGAACGGCACGCCATTCTTGTTGCAGGTGATGTGGCTGCGCTCCAGCGCCTCGTCGGCATCCTTGCCCGTCAGGCCCTTGGGGCGGAGGTCGATGAGGGCGAGGTGTGTGTCGGTGCCGCCCGCCACCACGTCACAGCCGCGCGCCTTCAGCGTGGCCGCCAGCACCTGCGCATTCTCGATCACGGCCTTGGAATAGGCCTTGAACTCCGGCCGCAGCGCCTCGCCGAAGGCAACCGCCTTGGCCGCAATCACATGCATCAGCGGCCCGCCCTGCAGCCCCGGGAACACCGCCGAATTGAACTTCTTGCCCAGCTCGGGATCGTTCGACAGGATCATCCCGCCCCGGGGCCCGCGCAGCGTCTTGTGCGTCGTCGTCGTCACCACATGCGCGTGGCGGACCGGCGAGGGGTGCAGCCCGGCCGCCACCAGCCCCGCAAAGTGCGCCATGTCGACGTGCAGATACGCCCCCACCTTGTCGGCGATGGCCCGCATCCGCGCGAAATCGATGATCCGCGGATAGGCTGATCCGCCCGCAATCAGCAGCTTGGGGCTCACCTCGATCGCCTGCGCCTCCAGCGCGTCATAATCGATCAGCTGGGTGTCCGGCGAAACGCCATATTGCACCGCGTTGAACCACTTGCCCGATTGCGCCGCCTTGGCACCATGCGTCAGGTGCCCGCCGGCGTCGAGCGACATGCCCAGGATCGTGTCCCCCGGTTTCACCAGCGCCAGCATAACCGCGCCATTGGCCTGCGCGCCAGAATGCGGCTGCACATTCACCCACGCGCAATCGAACAGCTGCTTCGCCCGGTCGATCGCCAGCTGCTCCACCACATCCGAATGCTCGCAGCCCTGGTAATAGCGCTTGCCGGGATAGCCTTCGGCATATTTGTTCGTGAACACCGACCCTTGCGCCTCCAGCACCGCGCGGCTCACGATGTTCTCGCTGGCAATCAGCTCGATCTGGTTCTGCTGCCGGCCCAGCTCGCCCTGCACGGCATGCGCCACTGCGGGATCGCTCTCGGCCAGCGTCGCGCCGAAGAAGCTGTCGTTGGCCGGGTGATGGATGGGTCGGGTGCTCATTGTTGGCCTCCTCAGCCGAGTTTCGCGATGCGTGCCGTGTGGCGCCCGCCATCGAAAGGGGTTTCCAGAAAGGCCTTCAGCGCGTCCTTCGCAGTCTCGCTGCCGATCAGCCGCGCGCCGAACGCGATCATGTTTGCATCATTGTGCTGCCGGCTGAGCCGCGCCGCCAGATTGTCGTGCACCAGCGCACAGCGGGCCCCGGCCACGCGATTCGCGGCGATCGAAATCCCGATGCCCGATCCGCACACCACCACGCCCCGCTCCGCCCGGCCCGAGGCCACTTCCTCGGCACAGGCCCGCCCGAAATCCGGATAGTCGACACTGGTCGTCGATGTGCCCGCCCCCAGGTCCGCCACCGCATGCCCCAGCGCCGCCAGCTCCTCGACGAGCAGCGCCTTCAGCGGATAGCCCGCATGATCCGAGGCAATGGCGATTTTCACGACAGCATCCACAAGGCTGAAACGAACCCAAACGCAAGCGCTAGCGCCTGCCCGCGCCCCTATGCCCCATATGTCGGCAATCGCCAAGCAAGGCAGTTGTGCCCCCGCCCACTTTGTCTACAGGTTTTGCCATGCTCCAGCGCCCCGCCTTCCTCCTCGGCTACGCCGGCCTCCTCCCCGCCTTCGCGTCGCTTGCCACCGCACTCGCCGGCCCGCCCGAATGGCGCGAACTCGCCTTCCGCGCCGGCGCCCTCTACGCCGGCCTCATCCTCAGCTTCCTCGGCGGCGCCTGGTGGGGCCTCTCCACCCGCTCAGACGCCGAAAAGGCCTGGCCCTTCTACATCCTCTCGGTCGTCCCCAGCCTCGTAGCGCTGGCCCTGCTGATGCTCCTCACCCCACCCCGCCTCGTCCTGCTGGGCGGCCTCATCCTCTTCACCCTCCCCGTCGACGGCCTCCTCGTCCGCACCGGCCTCGCGCCGAAAAACTGGATGCTCCTCCGCGTGCCGCTGACAGTTGGCCTCAGCCTCGCCACCGTCGGCCTCGGCCTGGCGGCGATGATCTAGCAGGCATGTTCGCAGGGACGCTGCCCCTGCACCCCGGCAGGGAAATGATTTCCCTGCACCCTCGAACTTGAGGCCAGCTCTCCAATCGTCACCCCGGGCTTGGCCCGGGGTCCAGCTTTGACTGCGCCTTCGGCGAGGAGGAACGTCCGAAGTTGGGTGGTTTGCGGAATGGCGGCTTTGGGACGGAGAAAGGGCAAGCGGTTCAGTCCAGAGTCTTACGCATAAAGAAGCGCGGATAATACGGCTCAGGTCCATCGATCTGGCCAAAGACAACAAAGCCATGACGTTCATAGAATGGCCTTGCTTGGAATGCTTGGGTGTCCAGCAGCATGTGGTGACAGCCGCGCTCTCGCGCCTCTTCCTCCGCCATCTTTAACAATTCCGAGCCACAACCACGCCCCCTCAGAGAGGCAGGAAGCGCCACCATTTCGATATGAAATCCGCCCCAGCGAGATGACGCGACCAACCCGCCAACGACCTCGCCGATTTCGTCTTTGAGGAGAATGGCGAAATCCTGATTGTCGAGGACCTCGACCCTCTCACGCGTAAACTGACGAAGGACGGTGAGGACAACGGCACGATCGCTTTCGCTTGGTTCGTTTGTCCGATGATATGTGAATTCGGGCATCGGGAAGGATCATGCGCGCGGCTCGTGCAAGCGCAAGGACTATTGGAAACGGTCTGCTTTTCGGTGTCGAGAAATGGTATGAGTTTCCGAAGATGGGTCGAAGGCAGTCGTCCGCTAGGGGAAGCGCCCACTTGATCCGGACCAGCATGAAAAACGAGGGTGCAGGGACATCATGTCCCTGCCGGGTTCCAAGGGCAGAGCCCTTGGCCGCCGGAGGCCCGCCATCCCTCAGGCCGCCGCGCGCAACTCCAGCCGACCCCAGATCTCCACAAGCGCCGCCACCAGTTCGCGCATCATGGCTTCGTTGTGCGCCGGGCCTGGCGTGAAGCGCAGGCGTTCGGTGCCGCGGGGCACGGTCGGGTAGTTGATGGGCTGCACATAGACGCCATATTCGGCGAGCAGGATGTCGCTGATCTTCTTGGCCTTGATCGGGCAGCCGACCATCAGGGGCACGATGTGCGAGACGGTCGCCATCACCGGCAGCCCGGCGTCGGCCATCAGGGTTTTCAGCGTGGCGGCGGCGGCTTGTTGGCCGTCGCGTTCCTCGCTGGAGCCCTTCAGGTGCCGCACGCTGGCGAGCGCGCCGGCCACCAGCACCGGCGACAATGAGGTGGTGAAAATGAAGCCCGGCGCATAGCTGCGGATGCAGTCGAGGATGGTCTGGTCGGCCGCGACGTATCCGCCCATCACGCCGAAGGCTTTGCCCAGCGTGCCCTCGATGATGGTCAGCCGGTGCGCGGCATCGTCGCGCTCCGAAATCCCGCCGCCCTGTGCGCCGTACATGCCGACGGCGTGCACTTCATCCAGGTAGGTCAGCGCGCCATATTTGTCGGCCAGGTTGCAGATGGCGTGGATGGGGGCAATGTCGCCGTCCATCGAATAGACCGATTCGAAGGCGATCAGCTTGGGCGCATCCGGGTCGGCGGCGGCCAGCAGCTCTTCCAGATGGGCGAGATCATTGTGCCGCCACACCTGCTTTGCGCAGCCCGATTGGCGGATGCCGGCGATCATCGAGGCGTGGTTCAGTTCATCCGAAAAGATGATGCACCCCGGCAGCAGCTTGCCCAGCGTCGACAGCGTCGCCTCGTTCGAGACATAGCCGCTGGTGAACAGCAGTGCGGCTTCCTTGCCGTGGAGGTCGGCCAGCTCCGATTCGAGATCGACGTGGTAATGGGTGTTCCCGCCGATGTTGCGGGTGCCGCCCGATCCGGCGCCCACGTCGTGCAGTGCTTCCTCCATGGCGGCGATCACGGCCGGGTGCTGCCCCATGGCGAGATAGTCGTTGGAGCACCAGACGGTGATGGGTTTGGGCCCATTGTGGCCGGCAAAGCAACGCGCATTGGGATAGGCGCCCTTGTTGCGCAGGATATCGATGAACACGCGGTAGCGGCCCTCTTCGTGAAGGCGTTCGATCGCGGCCTTGAAGACCTGGCTGTAGTCGACCACTTGGGGGCCTTTCCCGCTTCGTATCCGCCGCGCCCTAGAGAGACGGCTCAACGCGTGCAAGCGTAGCAATGCCGCACAGGCCGGTCTAGGAACGGCGGATTACGGGAATATTGGTGACTGTGAGCAAAAATCCACTCTCTGAACTGCGCGGCAAGCCCATGGTGCTCCTGCTGTCGGGCGGGCTGGACAGTGCAACCTGCCTTGCGATGGCAAGCAACGCGGGTGCCGAGGTGCTGGCGCTGACCATCGACTATAACCAGCGCCACCGGCGCGAGCTGGCGGCGGCCGACGCGCTGGCGGCGCACTATCGGGTCGCGCGCCACATCCGCCTGCCGCTGGATCTCCGCGGCTTCGGCGGCTCGGCGCTGACGGCCGACATCGACGTGCCCAAGGGCGGAGTCGAGCCGGGGATCCCCGTCACCTATGTGCCGGCGCGCAACACCATCTTCCTGTCCGTCGCGCTGGGCTGGGCGGAGGCGATGGGCGGCGCAGACCTGCTGATCGGGGTGAACGCGCTGGATTATTCCGGCTATCCCGACTGCCGGCCGGAGTTCATCGCGAGCTTCGAAGCGATGGCGAACCTCGCCACCAAGGCGGGCGTGGAGGGCGCGGCCCGCTACCGGGTGCACACGCCGTTGCTGGCGCTCAGCAAGGCGGGCATCGTGCAGGCCGCAGCGGCCGAAGGGCTCGACATGGGGATGACCTGGTCCTGCTATGACCCGACTGTGGACGGAAAACACTGCGGGAAGTGCGATAGCTGCCGGCTGCGGCAAAAGGGTTTCGCCGAGGCGGGGGTCCCGGACCCCACAGCCTACTCGGCATTGCCGCCATCCGGCGGCGGCGCATGAGCTACACCGTCAAAGAGCTGTTCCTGACGCTTCAGGGCGAGGGCGCGCAGACGGGGATGCGCGCGGTCTTCTGCCGCTTTGCCGGCTGCAACCTGTGGACGGGGCGCGAGGCAGACCGGGCCAAGGCCATCTGCCAGTTCTGCGACACCGATTTCGTCGGCACCGACGGCGAGGGCGGCGGCAAATTCGCCGATGCGGACGCGCTGGCGGATGCGGTGCTCGCCTGCTGGGGCCCTTCCGAAGTCAACCGACTGGTGGTCTGCACCGGCGGAGAACCCCTGCTCCAGCTCGATGCGCCGCTGATCGACGCCCTCCACGCCCGGGGTTTTCGCGTCGCGGTCGAAAGCAACGGCACCGTCCCCGCGCCGCCCGGGATCGACTGGCTGTGCATCAGCCCCAAGGCCGGCGCCGAAACCGTCCAGCGCTCAGGCGACGAGCTGAAGCTGGTGTTCCCCCAGGCTGGATTGATGCCCGATGCGGTGGAGGGGTGGGTTTTCCAGCACTATTTCGTGCAGCCGATGGACGGGGTGGCG
>JBKDAC010000062.1:0-7427 GCA_046316515.1 Sandaracinobacter sp.
GGGCGACGGGAAGGACGGCCCGGGCGCCGCCCTGCACCCGCGGGGGCCGGCGCCCCCAGGCCCCCGGACCTTTACCGCATTCGGCGGGGAGGGGTCGCTCGGATGTCTCCACCGCCTCGACGGCCCCTCCCCGCCGAAGGCGGAACAACGATTGCCGGGTCCAGGGACCGCTGGTCCCTGGTGGGGGTCCAGGGGGCAAAGCCCCCTGGCGCTCACCCTCAGCCCGAGGTGCCTATTCCGCCGCGAGGGCGGTCGTGTGCCACACGGGTTGGCGTGGCGCGGGGAGGCCGGTGTCGACGAGGCTGTGGGCGCGCAGGGTGCTGAGGTCCGGGCCGTAGTCGAACAGGGGCAGGGGGCCGGTGCGTTCGCTGCGGAGTTTGCTGCGCAGCAATTCGGTGGCCTTTGCGTCCACTTTGCCCTGGGCGTCCGCCACCACGCCATAGGCCTTGGCGCCGTCGGAGGAGACGAGCCCCTGCCGGATTTCCTTGCCGACGAGGTCCGGATTGCGGTCCAGCGGGTCGCCCCATCCGCCGCCGCCCCAGGTGATGAAGTGCAGGATGTCGCCTTCCTCCACGTCCAGCCGGTCGAGCTTGTTGGCGACGATGGTCTGCGTGCCGTCGGCCTTTTCGTGGATCTTCCGCGCCCGGGCGCCTGGCAGTCCGCCGTTCACGCCCCAGGGCGGCACGAACCAGCGGTCATCGTGGATCGAAACCGTGCCGGGTTCCAGGAACCGGTACGACATCAGGATGCCGTTCCCGCCCCGGTGCAGCCCCGCGCCGCCGGTGTCGGCCAGCGCTTCATAGCGTTCGATCCGCAGCGGGAAGTATCGCTCCAGGAACTCGTTCGGCACATTGGTGAAGCCCGGCCACAGCGAGTGCCCGTCGGGCCCGTCGCCCAGCGGCCGCCCGGGGATTCCGCCAAAGCCGATCTGGAACAGCTGGAACCATTTGCCCGACTTATCGGTGCCCGAATACATCAGGTGGGGACTGGACGAGAAGCCAGCTGCGTTCAGGAACTCCGGCGTCTTCTGCCCCAGAAGCCCGCCCAGAATGTCGAAGATGCGCCCCAGCGCATGGGTGCGGCCCGAAAGCGCAGCCGGATAGCGCGGCTTCAGCAGGCTGCCTTCGGGAATGCGCACATCGATCAGATCATAAAAGCCATCGTTGAACAGGATGGCCGGATCGAACACCATGATCATGTAGATGCCGAAGAACATCTTGAACATGTTCTCGTTCAGGTAAAAGTTGATCGACGCGTCCGACTGCGGGTCCGTGCCGGCGAAGTCCAGCACCACCTTCTCGCCCTCGCGCCACATGCTGCACTTGATCCTGTAGGGCCCATATCCCACGCCATCGTCGCAGATATAGTCCTCGAAGCTGATCGGTTCCTCGGCGATCGCCATCCCGATCAGCGCCTTCATCGCCCGGTGGTTCCGCGCCAGCAGCGCGCTCGTAGCCGACACGAACACATCGTCCCCGAACCGCTCGCACATTTCGTGGATGCGCCGCGCCGCCACCCGGCAGGATGCAATCAGCGCATTCAAGTCCGCCGCGCACCAGTCGGGTTTCCGCGTCTGGTGCATCACCAGCTTCACCAAATCCTCGTTATACTCACCCTTCTTCCAGATCTTCACCGGCGGGATGCGCACCCCTTCCTCAAAGATGCTGCGCGCGTCGATCGGCATCGAGCCCGCCACCTTGCCGCCGATGTCGCTCTGGTGCCCGAACATCGCGGTCCAGGCGATCAGCCGCCCATCGCGATAGACGGGCAGCAGCACCAGCCAGTCGTTGGAGTGCGAAATTGCCCCTTCGCAGCTGTAGGGGTCCGACAGGAAGATCATGTCCTCGTCCTCGATAGTCCCGTCCCAGCCCTGCAGGAAGCCGCCGATAAAGCTGCCGAACTGCCCTACGATCATCCGCCCGGCCGCGTCCGCGATCAGCGGGAAGGCGTCCCCCTGCTCGCGGATGCCCGGGCTCATCGCGGTCCGCACCAGCGTCGCGTCCATCTCGATCCGCGCGTTCCGCAGCGCATTCTCGATGATGTCCAGCGTCACAGTGTCGATGTCGGCCTTCGCAAATGGCCTCGGCCGCTCCTCGATGATCCGTGTCGGCATGGCTACTCCTTCGTCTTCGTCTCTTCGGGCGGCTTCGGCCGCGCCGTGTGCGCCAGCAGGCGCGGGAAGGCTTCCGCAAACACTTTGTCCACGGCCTCGGCATAGCGCCCTGCGTTCACCGCGGCAGGGCCGGCCACGTGGAACACAACGCCCACCCGCGTGTCCGTCCCCGAAGGCGCCAGCGTGAATTCCAGCACGGCATTCACCGGAAGCGCCTGCAACGGCCCCAGCGGCGCGTTCAGCCGCAGCAGGCGCTCGGGCAACGCTGCCACCACGGATCCGTGCAGCACCTGCCCGCCCGGCCAGACCTCTTCCAGCTCGCCATCGGCTTCCAGCTCCAGCGACAGGTTCTCCGGATCGCCCGAGTAGGTGTGCGAAGCCGGCCACCAGCCGCCCCAGTCGGTCAGCGCGGCCCAGGTCGCTGCCGGACTTCCCTTCACCACGCCCTCATGGCGGATGATGAAGCCCTCGGTCGCCCGCTTCACGATCTCGGCGTCGGCCGGTGCAGCAGCAGCAAGCAGCAGGGGCCCCAGCAGGGCGGTCACGATATTGCGCATGGAAATCTCCCTCAGTCCGGCCGGATCAGGATGCAGCCGAAGTCGTCGACTTCGCCCACATGGCCGACATGGACCAGGGTGGTCGAATCCATTTCGCAAATGACAGCAGGCCCCTTCACCTTGTCACCGGCCTTCAGCTTCGCGCGGTCATAGATGGCGGCCGGCATCACGCGCCCGTCCATGAACAGTTCATGGTCGCGCACCCGTGCCGCCACTGGGTTGCCGTCGCCCCGCGCAATCTCCTGCGGCGCCACATTGGCCGGCTTGCCCAGCGCCACCACGCGGATGTTCACCAGCTCGTGCGGCACGCTCAGGTTGAAGGTGAACAGCCGGTTGTGCTCGGCATCGAAGCGCGCCGTCAGCTCGGCGATGCTGGTCCCGCGCGGGCTCGACAGCGGCACCTCGAAGGCCTGGCCGGCATAGCGGATGTCGATCTCGCAGCGGATCTCCACATCGCCCGGCGCCACGCCTTCGGCCGCCAGTTCGCCCGATACCTGCTTCACCAGCAGCTCGATCACCGCGCCCACCTCGGCGTCGGTCGTCTGGCGCGCCAGCCGGTTGAAGCTCCGCTGCGCATCCACGCGCAGCCGCGTGGTCGCATCACCATAGGCACACAGAACGCCCGGCGAGGGCGGCACCAGCACCGGCCAGGCGCCCGTCAGGATCGACATCGCATTGCCGTGCAGCGGCCCGGCGCCGCCAAAGGGCATCAGCGCAAAGTCGCGCGGGTCATAGCCCTGTTGCACCGAAATAAGCCGCAGCGCCCCGAACATCGTCTCGTTCACGATGGCGATGATGCCGGCAGCCGCCTCATACAGCCCGATGCCCAGCGCGTCGGCCACCTTCCGCACGGCAGTCTTGGCCGCCTCGCGGTCCAGCCGGAAGCTTCCGCCCAGCAGGTTTTCCGGCAGATAGCCCAGCACCACATTGGCGTCGGTCACGGTGGGCTCGGTCCCGCCCTTGCCGTATGCCGCCGGCCCCGGCACCGCACCCGCCGATTGCGGCCCCACGCGCAGGGCCCCCGTCAGCTCCGGCACAGCGGCGATCGAGCCACCGCCCGCGCCCACCGTCTTTACGTCCAGGCTCGAGGCGCGCACCGTCAGATGCCCCACGCTCGTCTCGCGCCGCAGCCGCGGCTCCCCGCCCTCGATCAGCGCCACGTCGGTCGAGGTGCCACCCATGTCCAGCGTCAGCACATTGGGAAAGCCCGCGTTGCGCGCCACCCACAGGGCACCCGCCACGCCGCCCGCCGGGCCCGACATAAGCAGGTTCACCGGCGCCTGCCGGCTCTTCTCCGCGCTCATCAGCCCGCCGTCGGATCGCAGCAGGTTCAGTTTCGAGGGCGTGCCCCACCCCTTCAACTCGCGCTCCAGGTTGCCGACATATCGCGACACCACAGGGCGCACCGCGCTGTTCGCAACCGTCGTCAACGCCCGCTCATATTCCTGCATCTCGGGCAGGATGTCGGCCGACACGCTGACGGGAAGGTCGGGGAACATCTCCCCCACGATCTCGGCAACCCGCCGCTCATGCGCGTCGTTGACGTAGCTGTTCATCAGGCAGACGGTGATCGCCTCGACGCCTTGGCTCTTCAGCACCTCCAGGTTCGCCCGCAGCTTCGCCTCGTCCAGCCTGCGCACGATGCTGCCGTCGGCCCCGATCCGCTCGGGCGCTTCCACCGTTGCTTCAAGTGGGGCCATCGGCTCGGGCTTGGGCCAGATGATCCATGCGGCAAGGCCCCCCGGCACCAGGCTGCGCGCGATCTGCAGGATGTGGCGATAGCCTTCCGTCACAACAAGGCCGACGCGCGAGACCTTGCCCTCCAGCACGGCGTTGGTTGCAACCGTCGTCCCGTGCAGGAACAGCGCCACCTTTGCGGGGTCGATCCCGTTCGCCTCGCACACGGCCCGCGCGCCCGCCACCACCGCGCGGCTGGGATCGTCGGGGGTCGAGGGCACCTTGTCGCGGAAGGTCCGGCCCGTCGCCTCGTCCACCACCAGAAGGTCGGTGAAGGTCCCGCCGACATCACATCCCAGCCTGTAGCTCATGCGCTTGCAACTCCATTCTTGCCTTCAGCCACCTTTCCGGCGGCGGGCCAGTTTCCCGCCCGCGCCACCAGCGACGGCATCTGCCGCCCCAGCACGCTTTCGAACCAGTGATTGACCGCGATCAGCGCCTCCAGGTCGAGGCCTGTCGAAACGCCGGAGCGGTCCATCAGATAGACCAGCTCCTCGGTCGAGATATTACCCGTCGCGCGCGGCGCAAACGGGCAGCCGCCTAGCCCGCCAAGACTCGAATCCTGCACCGTCACGCCCGATGTCCAGGCAGCCCAGGCGTTGGCGATTCCCGTTCCACGGGTGTTGTGGAAATGCGCCCGCAGGCGCACGCCCGGCGCCGCCGCATGGACAAGGCCGAACAGGTCCTCGACCTGGCTCGGCACCGCAACGCCGATGGTATCCGCCAGCGCAATCTCCACCGCGCCAGCCTCCGCCATCTCGCGCGCCAGATGCACCACAGTGCCCGGCGGCACATGACCCTCGAACGGGCAGCCGAAGGCCGCGGAAATCGTCACCTGTGGCACCAGCCCGCCGTCCGCCGCCAGCTTCAGCATCTCGCGGTTCTCTTGGCAGCCCTCGGCGATCGTCTGACCCTGGTTGTGCTGCCCGAAGCTGTCGGATGCCACCAGCACGCAGCCGGCCTCGTCCACGCCGCGCTGTCCACCTTCACGGGTCGCCAGCGCCCGCAGCACGCCGCGCTTGTTCAGACACAGGCCGATATAGCTGACACGCGGGTCATCGGGCAGGCCGGCGATCACCGCCTCGCCATCGGCCATCTGCGGCACGCGCGCAGGATTCACGAAGCTCGCCACTTCCACCCGGCGGACTCCGGCATCCAGCAGCCGCGTCAGCAGCCCCAGCTTGCCGTCGGTGCCGATGATCTCCTTCTCGTTCTGCAGGCCGTCGCGCGCACCCACTTCCACGACCGTCAGGCCCGCAATGCCCGCAACAGGTGTGTCAGCGGCGCTTGTCATGTTCGTGATGCAAAGCAGGTCATGTCCGGCACCCTCCAGCAGCCTCCCACCTACAGCTTATTGTATACAATCGGCCCATTCGCCTATATGCGCTGCGCCCACTCGGCGCAAGCCGGGCTCTAATGGACCGTCCGGCGCAGGCCGGGCTTTGCAGGACAGTCCGGCGCAGGCCAGGACGACATGTCGGAAAGGATCAGGTGAATGGCACAGGGTGCGCTCGACGGCTTGCGGCTGATCGAACTCGGCCAGCTGATCGCCGGCCCCTTCTGCGGCCAGCTGATGGCCGACCATGGCGCAGAGGTCATCAAGATCGAACCCCCCCGCCGCGCGGGCGATGTCGCAGAGGGCGATCCGATGCGCCAATGGGGCCGGGGCAAGCCGCTCTGGTTCCCGGTCGTCGGCCGCAACAAGAAGACCATCACGCTGAACCTGCGCGACAGCCGCGGGCAGGACCTGCTCAGGAAGCTGGTCAAGAAGTCCGACTTCCTGCTCGAGAATTTCCGCCCCGGCACGCTGGAAAAATGGGGCCTCGGCTACGATGTCCTCTCGGCAGACAACCCCGGCCTCATCATGATCCGCGTCTCGGGCTATGGCCAAACCGGCCCCTACGCCCCGCGCGCAGGCTACGGCTCCATCGGCGAGGCGATGGGCGGCATCCGCAACCTTGCCGGCGACCCCTCCACGCCCCCCAGTCGGGTCGGCCTGTCGATCGGCGATTCGCTCGCTGCCACCTTCGCATGTCTCGGTGCCATCATGGCGCTCCACCACCGCCACCGCACCGGCGAAGGCCAGGTGGTCGACAGCGCCATCTACGAAGCCGTCCTCGCCATGATGGAATCGACGGTGCCCGAATATACCGAGGCCGGCTTCATCCGCGAACGCACCGGCTCCATCCTGCCGGGTGTCGCCCCCTCCAACGTCTACCCTTGCGCCGACGGCGACATCCTGATCGGCGCCAACCAGAACAGCGTCTTTGCCCGCCTCGCCGAGGCGATGGGCCGGCCTCGGCTGGCGAAGGACCCGCGCTACGCCACCCATGTCGCCCGGGGCGAGAACCAGGAAGAGTTGGACGCGCTGATCTCCGACTGGACGCGCCCGCAACCTTCGGCAGACGTGCTCGACCTGATGGAAACTCACGGCGTGCCCGCCGGCAAGATCTACAAGGCGCCCGACATGCTGGCCGACCCGCATTTCGCCGCGCGCGAGGCGCTGGTGAAGGTCGCCCACCCGGAATATCGCAACCTCATCATGCAGAATGTCTTCCCGAAGCTCTCAGCCACCCCGGGGCAAGTGAACTGGCCGGGCCAGCCGATGGGTGCCCACAACCGCGAGATCTACAACGAGCTGCTGGGCCTCTCCGACGACGACATCCGCAGCCTTGCAGGCGAAGGCGTCATCTGATGGCCCTGGCGCCGGACTATTGGCAGGCAGGCTTCGGCGGCGGTGTCGGCTGGGGCACACGCCCCGCGCTGCTGATCGTCGACATGTGCAGCGCCTATCTCACGCCCGGCAGCCCCCTGTTCCTCGACAGCGGCGGGGCCGTCCGCAACGCCATCGTGCCGCTGGCGGCCGCCGCCCGCGTGCACGGGATCCCAGTGATCTTCACCCGCGTCGAATATGCCCACCCCACCGACGGCGGCCTGTTTCGCCGCAAGATCGCAGCGCTCGCCTGCTTCGAAACCGGCAATCCGCTGGCGGATTTCGACCCCGTGCTGCTGCCGGAGGC
>JBKDAC010000063.1:0-725 GCA_046316515.1 Sandaracinobacter sp.
GCCTATGACAGCTTTCCCACCCTGTTCCGCCGCCGGATTTCCGACGATGAGATCCAGATGGCAACCGGAGAGGCGCTGGCCCACCTCCGCTGGCTGCACCGTCGCGGCCAGGTCGAGCCCGTCAGCTGCGACGGTGTGACGCGGTATCGCAGGATCGGCTGAAGGCCTCGGCGGGGATTCCGGCAAGAAAGCTGCCGTATACCCCTTGCAATTCCATCGGGTCACACACAGATTATCTTACGCGGGTCGCTTTTATCCCCCTTTACAGCCGCCCGCATGAATGCCGACGCCCCCGCCCCTGTGGTTGGGGTCCGGTATTCCCTCCCTGAACCCTGGCCGCTGCGCCCAAAAGCGCAGCGGCCCTTTTTTTGGCCGAAGGCGGTCGTGGCCAGCGCAACGCGCTGGACCATGGACTCGCCGCAGGCCCGGCCGGCCCGCTGAGCCTGAACCCTATTTCGTCACGAAACAGGGTCGCCCGGCCGCCGCCAGCTTGGCGCACAGCTCGGCTGCCTCCGGCCGCTCCTCGAAGGGACCCACCTGCAAGCGCACCAGCCCGCCGCGCGGATTGTACACCGGCTTGCGCCCCTTCAGCAGCGTCGCCGACTGCGACACCAGTGTCGCCCAGGCGGTCCGTGCCGCCCGCTCGTTCGCATAGGCGCCCAGCTGCACCTTCCAGCCCTCCGCCACCGCCGTGTCGGCCTTCCGCGCTGCCTTCTCCCTTGTCT
>JBKDAC010000064.1:0-5418 GCA_046316515.1 Sandaracinobacter sp.
CACCGAGGTCGACGTTGAAGCGCTGCATCGTGAACGTCGTGGCACCGGGCGCCAGGCTGCGGGTCAGCAGGTCGCGCGCCTGGGGCGTCAGGAACGGGTTGTCCAGACGGAAGGTGGTGGTGAGGTTGAAGGTCGGCTGGCCTTCCTGCAGCGCGTCGACGCGGGTGTACTTGGCTTCGAAGAAGGGCTCGAACGCTTCCGAGACTTCATAGCGCGCGTTCAGGTTGGCCGAGTAGCGGGTCCCGCCCGGCTGCAGCTGGCCGACTTCGCGCAGGGTGGAGCCGAGCCCGGCGCCGCCAACGCTGTTGCCCGCACCGAAGGGGCGCATGTCGGTGCCACGATCGTCGGCGACCAGCTCGCCCGTCGGGGTGAAGACGAACACCCGGCCCAGTTCCTGGTTGGTGTTGGAACGGCCGCCGGTGCAGTTGACGCCACGGCGACCCACATCGGTGACGCCTTGGCACTGCGAGGTGAAGGCGCCGCCGGTGGAGATGCCGAGGTTCTTCACGCCGCGCACGAAGGTGTTGTCGGGGATGCCGTCGCCGGTGGACGGCTCGGTCAGCACATTCTGCGTGGCGTTGAACTGGTTCCGGCCCGAGAAGGCGCCGGAGAATTCATCACGCTGGTTGAAGTAGAGCGCATCCTGGTTGGAATATTCCAGGGCGACTGCAACGTTCCCGCGGCCTTCCGCGAAGTTCTTGCCGAACGTGCCGCTGATGAACTGGGTGGAGCGATCGCCACGCGAGCTGACGCCGGACTGGGCGCGCAGGCGGATGCCGTCGAAATCCCGCTTCATGATGAAGTTGACGACGCCGGCAACGGCATCGGAACCATAGATGGCCGAGTTGCCACCGGTCACCACATCGACCCGCTCGATCAGGTCGACGGGGATGGTGTTGGTGTCGACGGTGGAGCCGCCGGGTTGCGAGGTGACGTGGCGACGGCCGTTCTGCAGCACCAGGGTGCGGGCGGTGCCGAGGCCGCGCAGGTCGAGCACGTTCAGGCCGGCGGTGCCGATGAAGCGGCCGGAGTTCTGCGTGCTGAGCGTGGTCCGGAAGGCCGGCAGCAGCGAGAGCTGGTCACCGATGGAGATGTTGCCGGTCCGCGTCAGTTCGGTGACCGACAGGCTGGTGACGGGAACTGCGGAATCGAGGTTCGCACGCGCGATGCGCGAGCCGGTGACGACGATGTACTCGTCGTCGGCAGCTGCCACTGCGCCGGCAGCGGTTTCCTGGGCGTAGAGAGGGGTTGATACAATTGCCGCCACCGAGGCGCCAATGAGCAGGAGCGAGCGCATACGTTAGTCCCTTTATGTCTGATTGATGAACGGAAACTAAGGGCAATGGGAATGTGGCGGAAGCGACAAAGTTGCCGCGCCCGACAGTTTGGGGATTTGGGTCAGGCAGTGTTGCAGAATCGTCGCAATCGGTCGGCATGGAGACCTTGGGAGGATGTGCGCATGCGTCTTGTGGTAGGCATTGTCGTCGCGCTGATGCTGGCCCTGCCCATGGCGGCGGCCCGGGCAGAACCCGCGACTGCTGCGATTGCGGCCAGCCTGGCGGCCGCGGACCGCCCGCCGGCCGACAGGGCTGCCGATTCCGGGCGCAGGCCCGCAGACATGCTGGCGCTGTTGGATCTGAAGCCCGGGCAGCGTGTCCTCGATCTCGTGGCGGGGGGTGGATATTACAGCCGCCTTGCCGCACCGATCGTGGCGCCGGGCATCCTCTATGCCCACAGCACGGACGGCCTGATGGATCAGCGCGGCATGGCTGAGCGCTGGTCGGGGCTGAAGGCGGCCCACCCCAATGTGCGGCTGATCCTGGGGGTGCCCGGGCGGTTTCCCCTGCCAGCGCAGCTGGACAGGGTCATCTTCCACCTGACCTTCCACGACCTGTGGTGGGAGAGTGCCGAATACCGGATACCGCAGATGGATCCGGATGCATTCCTGGCGCAGCTGCGCGGCGCGATCGTGCCGGGCGGGCTGGTGCTGATCGTGGACCATAGCGCGACGGCGGGGGCCGCGCCGCGCGCCGAGACCGAGGCCCGGCACCGGATCGATCCCGCGGTGGCGAAGGCGGCGATGACGAAGGCCGGCTTTGTGCTTGTGGCAGAGAGCGACCTGCTGGCGGTGCCGGCCGACGACCTGTCGAGGCTGGTCTATGATCCGGCCGTGCGGGGCAGGACGGACCGGTTCGTGCAGGTATGGCACCGGCCCTGAAACGAAAAGGGGCGCCCGAAGGCGCCCCCAGATCGTCCGCCATCGTGCCGCTCAGTGCGCCGTTACCGGCTCCAGCTGTTCGGCAAGGATGGTCAGGCCCTTTTCCGACACCTCAGCAAAGCCACCCTCGATGCGGATGCGCTCGGGCACTGCGCCGGCGCTGGCGTAGATCGCGATCTCGCCGGGGCGGATGGTGCTCATCATCGGGGCGTGGCCGGCGAGCACGCCGAAGTCGCCCTCGGCGCCCGGCACCACCACCATGTGGACCGGCCCGGAGCGGACGAGCCGCTCGGGCGAGACCAGTTCGAAGTGGAGCGCTGCCATATCAGGCGGCCTCTGCGGCCAGCTTCTGGGCCTTTTCGACCGCCTGCTCGATCGTGCCGACCATGTAGAAGGCGGCTTCGGGCAGGTGATCGTAGTCACCGGCCACGATGGCCTTGAAGCCCTTGATCGTGTCTTCCAGCTGCACGAACACGCCGGGCGTTCCGGTGAAGATTTCGGCGACGTGGAAGGGTTGGCTGAGGAAGCGCTGGATCTTGCGGGCGCGGGCCACGATCAGCTTGTCCTCTTCCGACAGCTCGTCCATCCCCAGGATGGCGATGATGTCTTGAAGGCTCTTGTACTTCTGGAGCACCTGCTGGACGGCGCGGGCGGTCTCGTAATGCTCCTGCCCCACGGTGCGCGGCTCGAGCACCCGGCTGGTCGAATCCAGCGGGTCCACGGCCGGGTAGATGCCGAGTTCGGCGATCGAGCGGCTGAGCGTGGTGGTGGCATCCAAGTGGGCGAAGGAGGTGGCGGGCGCTGGGTCGGTCAAGTCGTCGGCCGGCACATAGATCGCCTGCACCGAGGTTATGGAGCCCTTGGTGGTGGTGGTGATGCGTTCCTGCAGGGCGCCCATGTCGGTTGCGAGCGTCGGCTGATAGCCGACGGCCGACGGGATGCGGCCGAGCAGGGCCGACACTTCCGAGCCAGCCTGGGTGAAGCGGAAGATGTTGTCGACGAAGAACAGCACGTCCTGGCCTTCGACGTCGCGGAAATATTCGGCGATGGTGAGGCCCGACAGCGCGACGCGGGCACGGGCCCCCGGCGGCTCGTTCATCTGGCCGAACACGAGCGCGACCTTGGAGCCTTCCGAGGTGGGGTTGCCATCGGCATCCTTGGCGATGACGCCGGCGTCGAGGAACTCGTGATAGAGGTCGTTGCCCTCACGGGTGCGCTCACCCACGCCCGCAAACACGGAATAACCGCCGTGGCCCTTGGCGATGTTGTTGATCAGCTCCTGGATCAGCACCGTCTTGCCGACGCCGGCGCCGCCGAACAGGCCGATCTTGCCGCCCTTGGCGTAGGGCGCGATCAGGTCGACAACCTTGATGCCCGTCACCAGGATCGCGGCTTCGGTCGACTGGTCGACGAATTCCGGGGCGGCTGCGTGGATCGGCGCGGTCTGCGTGGCGTTCACCGGGCCGCGCTCGTCGATCGGCTCCCCGATCACGTTCAGGATGCGGCCAAGCGTTGCGGGGCCGACCGGCACGCGGATCTGCGAGCCGGTGTCGGTCACTTCCTGGCCGCGCACGCAGCCGTCGGTCGAGTCCATGGCGATGGTGCGCACGGTGCTCTCGCCGAGGTGCTGGGCGACCTCCAGGACGAGGCGGCGGCCTTCGACTAGCGTTTCGAGCGCGGTCAGGATTTCCGGCAGATTGTCCTCGAACGCGACGTCGACGACGGCGCCGATGACCTGCACGATGCGGCCGACATTGTTGGTGATGCTTGCCATTTTCTCTCGTCCCGTCGGTTAGAGCGCTTCGGCGCCCGAGATGATTTCGATGAGTTCCTTGGTGATCGCCGCCTGGCGGGACCGGTTGTATTCGATGGTCAGCTTGCCGATCAGCTCGCCGGCGTTGCGCGTCGCATTGTCCATGGCGGTCATCGACGCGCCCTGTTCGGACGCCGCATTTTCCAGCAGCGCCTTGTAGATCTGAACCGTCAGGTTGCGCGGCAGCAGGTCGGCCAGGATTTCCTCTTCGTCGGGCTCATATTCGACGGCTGCGCCGACGCCTGCGCCGGTTGCAGCGGCCACGGCCGGGATCAGCTGAACCTCGGTCGGGATCTGCGCGATGGCCGAGCGGAACTGGGAGTAGAAGAGGTGGGCGACATCGAATTCGCCAGCCTCGAACAGGCCGAGCAGCTGGTTCGCGATCGCCTTGGCTTCCGGGAAGCCGATCGTCTTCATGCCCAGCGTTTCGAACTGGGCGACGATTGTGCCGGGGAACAGGCGGTTGATCACCGGGCGGCCCTTGCGGCCCACCAGGAAGAATTTCACCGTTTTCCCCTGGGCCTTCAGTTCCTCGGCCTTGAGGCGCGCGGCCTTCACGATGTTGGAGTTGAAGGCGCCGGCAAGGCCCCGGTCGGAGTTGGCGACCAGCAGCAGATGCACCTGATCGCGGCCCGTGCCCGTCAGCAGCTTCGGGGTGGAGGGCGTGACGATCACCTTCGAGGCGAGGCTGCCGACGACCTGCTCCAGCCGCTCCTGATAGGGGCGCGCGGCTTCGGCTGCGGCCTGCGCCTTCCGCAGCTTGGCGGCTGCCACCATCTGCTTGGCCTTGGTGATCTTCTGCGTCGACTTCACCGAGGCAATGCGCAGCTTCAGGTCCTTGAGGGAGGCCATCCGTCAGCCTTTACGCAAAGGTCTTGGC
This sequence comes from Sandaracinobacter sp., assembly GCA_046316515.1. Lineage (GTDB taxonomy): Bacteria > Pseudomonadota > Alphaproteobacteria > Sphingomonadales > Sphingomonadaceae > Sandaracinobacteroides. The sequence continues at coordinate 4,912 of JBKDAC010000064.1, forward strand.
GAAGGCGGCGATGGCGTCCTTCAGGGCGTCACGGGTCTTGTCGGACAGGTCCTTGCTCGACCGGATTTCCGACACGATGCCAGCATGGTTTGCCTTCATGTCGGTCAGCAAGCCGGCTTCGAAGCGGCCCACGGCCGTGACGGGGATAGTGTCGAGGAAGCCGTTCACGCCTGCGAAGATGGAGATGACCTGCTCTTCGAAGGGCAGCGGCTGGTACTGCGGCTGCTTCAGCAACTCGGTGAGCCGCGCACCTCGGTTCAGCAGGCGCTGGGTCGAGGCGTCGAGATCGGAGCCGAACTGGGCGAAGGCGGCCATTTCGCGATACTGGGCAAGCTCGAGCTTGATGGAGCCGGCGACCTTCTTCATCGCCTTGGTCTGCGCGGCGGAGCCCACGCGGCTGACCGACAGGCCGACGTTGATGGCCGGACGGATGCCCTGATAAAACAGGGCAGATTCCAGGAAGATCTGGCCGTCGGTGATCGAGATGACGTTGGTCGGGATATAGGC
>JBKDAC010000065.1:0-15128 GCA_046316515.1 Sandaracinobacter sp.
GTTGGAGGCGATGCAGGCCGGCGTGATCGAAAACCGGGTGGAGGAATTCTATTACCTGTCCCGTGCCATCTATGTGAAGGACGAGGGGCTGCTGGACAGGTTCGACCAGGTGTTCGGCAAGGTCTTCAAGGGTTTGGAGACGACCGTTGAAACGGGTACCGCCGAGATTCCCGAGGAGTGGTTGCGAAAGCTTGCCGAGCTGTATCTGACCCCCGAGGAGATGGCCGAGATCAAGTCGCTGGGCAGCTGGGACGAGATCATGGAGACACTGAAGAAGCGGCTCGAGGAGCAGCAGAAGCGCCACGAGGGCGGCAACAAGTGGATCGGCACCGCCGGCAAGTCGCCGTTCGGCGCCAACGGCTACAACCCGGAAGGCGTGCGCATCGGGCAGGATCAGAACCGCCAGGGCAAGGCCCTGAAGGTGTGGGACAAGCGCGAGTATAAGAACCTCGATTCGACGGTTGAGCTGTGCACGCGCAACATCAAGTTGGCGCTGCGGCGGCGGAGCAAGTTCGCCCGCTAGGGGGCTCCTGACGAGCTGGATCTGGACGCCACCATCAAGGGCACGGCGCGCAAGGCCTATCTGGACATCGTGATGCGGCCCGAGCGGCACAATGCCGTGAAGCTGCTGCTGTTCCTGGACGTCGGCGGCTCGATGGACCCGCACATCAAGGTAATGGAGGAGCTGTTCTCGGCCGCAAGAACCGAGTTCAAGCATCTGGAATATTTCTATTTCCACAACTGCCCCTACGAGGCCGTGTGGAAGGACAACAAGCGCCGCTGGTCAGAGCGGACGCCCACCTTCGACGTGCTTCACAAGTTCCCGCACGACTATAAGCTGCTGTTCGTGGGCGATGCCTCGATGAGCCCCTACGAGATCAACTATGCCGGCGGATCGGTGGAGCATTGGAACGAGGAGGCCGGCGAGGTCTGGATGAAGCGGCTGACGCAGGTGTACCACAGCGCCGCCTGGCTGAACCCGATCCCTGAGCAGCACTGGACGCACAGCCAGTCGATCCAGATGATGAAGACCCTGATGGAGGGGCGGATGTTCCCGCTGACGCTGGATGGTCTGGACCGTGCCACGCGGGAGCTTTCGCGCAGCCACTAGCGGCCGCGTGATTCGAGGCTCGGCACGCCGGACCTTGTCAGGGCAGGTTGGGCGCCGGGCCATCGAGATAGCGCCCGAGGATGATGAGATGATCCTCGATCGCTGCGGATGCTGTCGCGCTATTCCCCTGCATCATCGCCTGGGCAAGCCGCCCGAGCTCGTCGTCCGGCTCTGCCGACCGCCGACTCGCCATCTGATATGACACCATCCGCGCAACCAGCGGTTCGGCCTGATCGAGCAGGCTCTGCATCGTGCGGACGTGGAAGCTGCTGCCCGAGGCCTGGGCCAGCCGCTCCATCATCTGCCGATAGCCGGTCTGGCGCGATGTCGCCGAGCCGTCACCGGCGAGGCCTGCGAATCGGTCGTAGGCGGCGAGCAGTCGGGCCGCTTCGGCGGGTTTGATCCGCGCGGACGCGAGAGAGACCACGGCGCGCAGCAGCGGGACCGCCCAATGCAGCAGGTCGCGGCCCTGCGCTCTCTGGCCCGGGACGACGCGCCAGACCGAGCCATGCCGCTCGGTGGCGCCATGGGCTTCGAGCCGGACCAGGGCACCGGCCACTTCGATGTCTGTGGCTTCGAACAAGGGGGCCAGCCTTGCAGGATCAAGTTGGGATCCGGCGGGCAGATCGCCCCCCGCGATCCGGGCCAGAATGGCAGGCGCAAGATCCCCCGGACCCTCATGTCCGGCCGACCTGCCCGCGCTTTCGCCTGGGCACATCAAACATCCCCCCCTCCGAGGAACCCCGAGACTAGCGACTGCACCGGCCGAGCGCAACGGGCCGACCCGCTTTCGGCCCGATCCTGTGGTTAACGGCTTGCAACCACCACGGTCTGAGCCAGTTTAGCGACTGAGCACGAACAGCGCGTGGTCTGCCCTGAGGTTGGGCCACGCGCTGATCGGTCTTTCTCCCGACAGATAGGCGCTGTCCTCGATCCGGAGCGTCATGGCATCTGCCAGCGCATGGAAATCGTCGATCGTGCAGAAATGGATGTTTTCCGTTTCGTACCAGCTGATCGGCAGTGAGCGGGTCACCGGCATCCGCCCCTTCAGAAGCAGGTCCGCGCGAACGCGCCAGTGGCCGAAATTCGGGAAGGCGACGACCGCGCGCCGCCCGATCCGCACCAGTTCGGCGAGCACCTTGTGCGGCGCTTCCATCGCCTGCAGCGTTTCCGACAGGATCGCATAATCGACCGACTGGCTGGGAAAGGCCGCAAGATCATGCGTGGCATCGCCCTGCACCACCGACAGGCCGCGGGCGACCGCGCGGGCGACGCGCTCGGGATCGAGCTCGATGCCGCGTCCGTCGACCCCCTTGTTGTCGCGCAGATACGCCAGAAGTTGCCCGTCGGAGCAGCCGACGTCGAGCACGGTCGCCCCGGACGGGATCTGCCGCGCGACCTGCTGCAGGCGGACCGACAGGCCGTTCACGGCGCCACCTCCACCGCCCGCAGGAAACCATCGACAACGGAATCGAGCCCGGGCGTATCCAGCAGGAAGGCATCGTGGCCGAAGGGGCTGGCAAGCTCCACGAAGCTGGCGTGGCGGCCGGCGGCAACCAGGGCCTGCACGATCCGCCGCGCTTCGCTGGTGGGATAGAGCCAGTCGCTGTCGAACGAGATCACGCAGAAACGGGCGCGGGTGTCGGCGAAGGCGGCGGCAAGCTTGCCGCCGAACCCTTCGGCGAGATCGAAATAGTCGAGCGCGCGGGTGATGTAGAGATAGGCATTGGCGTCGAAGCGGTCGACGAAGCTCATCCCCTGGTGGCGGAGATAGCTTTCCACCTGGAAGTCGGCGTCAAAGCCGAAGCGCTTTTCGGTGCCCTGCTGCAGGTGACGGCCGAACTTGGCGGTCAGCCCTTCCTCGGACAGGTAGGTGATGTGGGCTGCCATCCGCGCGACGGAGAGGCCGTTCGCGGGCCCGTTGCCGGCGACATAGGCGCCCCCCTTCCACTTCGGGTCTGCCATGATCGCCTGCCGGCCGACCTCGTGAAAGGCGATATTCTGTGCGCTGTGGCGGGCGGCCGTCGCGATCGCAAGCACCGATCGGACACGGTGCGGATAGCTCGTCGCCCATTGCAGGGCCTGCATGCCGCCCATGGAGCCGCCGACAACGGCGAGCAGGGTGTCGATCCCCAGCGCGTCCAGCAGGCCGGCCTGGGCGCGCACCAGGTCGGCAATGGTGACGACCGGGAAGCGCAGACCCCAGGGCTTGCCATCGTCCGGGTGCGGGCTCGCGGGGCCTTCCGAGCCCATGCAGCCGCCGATCACGTTGGAACAGATGATGAAGTGGCGGGCTGGATCGATGGGCTTGGCAGCGCCGACGATCCGCGGCCACCAGCCGGGCTTTCCGGTCAGCGGATGGTCGGTCGCCACATACTGGTCCATTGTCAGCGCATGGCAGATCAGGATCGCGTTGGAGCGGTCGGGATTCAACGTGCCGACCGTTTCATAGGCGATCGTCGGCCGCGGGAGCAGCTGCCCGCTGTCGAGCGGGAGGTCGTCTGCAAGGCGCAGCGAGTTGTGGGAGACGGCAGGGGACACGGGGCCAGCGACCTAGCAGCAGCCGTGCCGGCTTGCAAAGCGGCAGGGCTGCGCTGCCGCTACACACTTGCCGAGTCGGACCCCCGCGCCTAACGAAGCGCCCCATGACCGCGCACCCCCTTGCAGGCCCGAGGCCCAATCCCTGGATCGGCGAAATCGACGCATATGTCGGCGGGTCTGCCAAGGGTGGCGGCCATGCCGATCCCGTGAAGCTGTCCTCCAACGAGAACCCATGGGGCGCCAGCCCTCGGGCGCTTGCGGCGCTTGCGGCAGCAGCGGGCACTAGCAACCGCTATCCGGACGGAGGTGCGGCGGCGCTTCGAGCCAAGATTGGCGCGCTGTATGGGCTGGACCCCGACCGGATTGTCTGCGGGACCGGATCGGGCGACATGCTGCAGCTGTTGCCTGCCATCTATTGTGCGCCGGGCGATACGGTGGTCCATGTGCAGCATGGCTTCATGCTGTATCCAATCACGGCGCGACGTGCCGGCGCGAAACCGATCGAGGCGCCCGACCGCGATTTCACTGCCGACGTGGACGCTATCTTGAAGACGGTCCGGGCAGACACACGGATCGTAATCCTGGCCAACCCGAACAATCCCACCGGGACCATGATCGAGGCAGCAGAGGTTGCCCGATTGCACGCGGGCCTGCGGGACGACGTGCTGCTGGTGCTCGACCAGGCCTATACCGACTATCTGGATGGTCCCGATCCGGATGGCGGGCTTGCGCTGGCGCGGACCGCCCCGAATGTCGTCGTCACCCGGACGCTCTCCAAAATCTACGGGCTCGGCGGCCTGCGGGTCGGCTGGGCGACAGGCCCTGCCGCCATCATTGCCGAGCTGAACCGGGTGCGGGCGCCCTTCCCCATTTCGGTTCCCGCGCTTGCGGCGGCCGAGGCTGCGATCGAGGATCAGGATTTTGTCGCCGACTGCCGGGCACGCAACAGGGTGCAGCGCACCCTGCTGGCGGACGCCATTGCCCGGCTGGGCAACAAGGGGCTGCGGGCCGTTCCCTCGGAAGCGAACTTCGTGCTGATGACCTGCCCGGACGAGGGTCCGCTGATGGCGGAGGCACTGCATCGCGGCCTTGCCGAGCGGGGTTTCATCACCCGCTGGCTGCCGGCCCAGGGGTTGCCAAACGCACTGAGAATCTCGGTCGGGACCGAGGATGAGACCGCCGGCGTGATCGCGGCGCTCACTGAGATTGCCGAGGCCGGTTGATGCTGCCGTTTGCGCGCGTGTCGATCATCGGGATGGGGCTGATCGGCTCGTCGCTGGCGCGCGCCATCCGCGCCACCATGCCGACGGTTGCGTTAACCGGCACCGACGCCGACGCCGGGGTGCGGGTGCGTGTGCTGGAACTGGGGCTGGTGGATGACGTGACGGATTCGCCCGGTGCCGCCGTGGTGGATGCCGAGCTGGTGCTGCTGGCCGTGCCGCTGGGCGCCTTTGCCAGCGTGGGGGCGGAGATTGCTGCCGAGCTGGCCCCCGGCACTGTGGTCTCCGATGTGGGGTCGGCGAAGCAGACGGTGCTGGATGCGCTGTTGCCGCTGATGCCCAGGGGCGTGCATCTGGTGCCGGCCCATCCGGTTGCCGGGACCGAGCGATCCGGGCCCGATGCCGGCTTTGCGACCCTGTTCGACGGGCGCTGGTGCATTCTGACTCCGCCGGCCGGGGCCGACGAAACGGCGGTGGCGCGGCTGGGCGAGTTCTGGGCCCGCCTGGGATCGAAGGTGGAGGTCATGGAGGCGCGCCACCATGATCTGGTGCTGGCCGTCACCAGCCATATCCCCCACCTGATCGCCTATTCGATCGTCGGCACCGCCGCAGACCTGGAGGGTGTGACCCGCGGCGAGGTGATCAAATATTCTGCCGGCGGCTTCCGGGATTTCACCCGCATCGCCGCGTCGGATCCCACCATGTGGCGCGACGTGTTCCTGACCAACAAGGACGCCGTTCTGGAAGTGCTGGGCCGGGTGAGCGAGGACCTGGCTGCGCTGCAGCGGGCGATCCGCTGGGGCGAAGGCGAGACACTGTTCCAGCGCTTCAGCCAGTCGCGCGATATCCGCCGGGCGATCATCGAGGCCGGGCAGGACACAGCCGAACCCGATTTCGGGCGTCATTCGGGCTAGGCCCGAGTTCGGGCGTCACTCCGCCTGAGGCAGTTCGTCTTTGGTTCGGGCGTTCAGGATAGCGCGGGCAAGGGCCTGCGGGTGGCCTGCGCGGGCCATGGCGCCCATCTGGCGGTTGCGGAGCTTCGGGTCGGTCACGGGTGGACCGAAGGGGCCGAGGCGCTTGCGTCGCGCGAAATCCAGAGCCGCTGCCAGCGGATCATGGCCCTCCAGCGCGGCGCTGCTGGTGTCATTGTCGATGCCATAGGCGGCCAGCGAGGTGCGCACCCGCCCTGCCCCCATGCCGCGTCGGGTGAGGCCGCGGGTGCGGGCTTCGGCAAAGGCGGCGTCGTTCACATAGCCAAGTTCCACCATCCGGTCGGCGATGGCTTGAAGATCCGGCGGGGGCAGGCCTTCCTCCCACCCCCTCTGGCGCAGCTTCTGCTGGAGAAGTCGCAGAAGGCGCGCGCGACTGGTCTGGAAGCGTTCCACATAGCGGATGGCGATGGCTGTGAGCGTGGCAATGTCCAGCGGCGGCGGGGGCTTGCGGGGGGTTTGGGCGCGTCTGCCGGGGCCCGGAGCGTTCGGGGACGTGTGCATTTGCCACCTTGCTGCCACAGTTCGGGCCTCTTTTGAACCAGCATCGGCTTCAGAGGGAATAGGCATGTTGCGGTTAACCGAGTGGAACTTCCAAGCCGCAGCGCAAAGTCGGATCGGGAAGCCAGTCGTGTCTGGAAGACCGCGCCGGCCAACGATGATACAAAGGAACGCGCCTTGCCTGAAGGTAGTTCGGAAATGATCGTGGATGACGCCAACGAGACTGTGGGTTCCGCAGGGCTGATGCCAACCCCCCTTCTGTCAGGAATCCCGTTCGTATCGGGCCGGTACGAAACGCTGACCGAAGCGCTGGATTATGCCGCGACGGGCGTGACCGGGTTTAACTTCCATGATGCGCGCGCGAATCTGGTGCGCGTCTATCCCTTCGCGGAGCTGGCGGCGGATGCAAAGCGCGATGCGCTTCGTCTGATCGCACATGGCGTGCAGCCGGGCGACCGCGTTGCGCTGATCGCCGAAACCGGCGCCGAATTTGCGGCGGCCTTCTTTGCGGCCCTCTATGCCGGCGTTCTGCCAGTGCCGCTGCCGCTGCCCACCTCCTTCGGTGGGCGCCAGGCCTATGTGGAGCAGATCCGCGTGCAGCTGACGAGTTGCGACCCCGTTCTGGTGCTGGGTCCCGACAGCCTGAAGCCGCTGTTCGCTGAAGCCGCCGACCGGCTGGTGCCGGCGATGGGCTGGGCCGAGTTCGCCGCCCTTCCCGCCACGCCCACCGATCTGCCCGCGGCAGACCCGGACGCCATCGCCTATCTGCAATATTCCAGCGGATCGACCCGCTTCCCGCATGGGGTGGCCGTGACCCACCGCGCAGTGATGGCGAACCTGACGGGCCATGCGCACAGCATGCAGATCGGGCCCGGCGACCGGGGCGTTTCGTGGCTGCCCTGGTACCATGACATGGGCCTCGTCGGCACCTTCCTGTCGCCGATGGCGGTACAGATGTCGGTGGACTTCCTGGCGACGGACGATTTCGCGCGGCGGCCGCTGTCGTGGCTGATGCTGATCAGCCGCAACGAGGGCAACTCGCTCTCCTATTCGCCGACCTTCGGCTATGACATCTGTGCCCGGCGGGTTTCCACCCAGACCGATGTGGCAGGCCGCTTCGACCTGAGCCGCTGGCGGATCGCCGGGAACGGCGCCGACATGATTCGGCCCGACATCTGTCAGGCCTTTGTTGATGCCTTTGCATCGGCCGGATTCCGGGCCGAGGCCTTCACCCCCAGCTATGGCCTGGCCGAGGCGACGCTTGCCGTGTCGGTGGCGCCCGTAGGCCAGGGCATCGTCTGTGACCTGGTTGATGAAAAAAGACTTGCAGGAGAAGGCTTTGCGGACAGTCCTTCAGATACCTCCAAGCCCGTGCGTTATCGCGCGATCGTCGATTGCGGCGTGGCGCTGCCGGGCCTGACCATCGAGATCCGCGACGGCGCCGGCAAGGCGCTGGCCGACCGGCAGATCGGGCGGGTGCTGGTGAAGGGCCTGGGCCTGATGCAGGGCTATTTCCGCGATCCCGAAGCGACGGCCGCCTGCCTGTCGCCCGATGGATGGCTGGACACCGGCGATATGGGCTACCTGGTCGACGGCCACATCTTCATCGTGGGCCGCGCCAAGGACATGATCATCCTGAACGGCAAGAACCACTGGCCGCAGGACATCGAGTGGGCGATCGAACAGCTGGAAGGCTTCAAGGCTGGCGACATCGCTGCCTTCTCGATCACCACGCCGCAGGGCGAGGAAGCGCCCGCCGTTCTGGTGCAGTGCCGCACGACCGACGCCGGCGAACGCGCCCGGCTGAAGGACGCGATCCGCCAGAAGGTGCGTGCGATAACCGGCATGAACTGTGTGGTGGAACTGGTGCCGCCGCGTACGCTTCCCCGCACCTCGTCGGGCAAGCTGAGCCGGGTGAAGGCCCGCCAGCTCTATCTTGCCGGCGAGATTGTGCCTTTTGACGTAGCGGCTTAGGCTGAAGCCGGCTGACGTCATCGCGCAGCGCTGATCGGCAGACTCGGCGAAGGCCCGACCGGCGTGCAGACGGCAAAGCCGGCTGACACGTCCGACGGCGCGGCTTGGCCGCGTGCCTTTGTTCTGCTTTCTGATATCTGGCGGACTCGCCGGCTTTGCCGGCGGCCGCCTGGCTCAAGCCAGCCCCAGGCGGTGCCGGAAGAAGCCGATTGTGCGCGCCTCGGCCTCCTTGCCGGGGCCGCTTTCGGGCAGGTGGATCGTCAGCACGGAGTGCGGATCGAAGCCAGTGCCCTGGCGCGCATGGGCATCGTCCAGTTCGATCGCTTCGAACCGGTCCCCAAGCTCCTCTGCATAGCGGGCGAATCGGGCATCAGGCACCAGCTTGTCGCTGCGATAGCGCAGGCCCAGGACGGTCAGATCCTCGCGCTGCAAGCGGTCGCGCACACAGGCGAGGTCGGCGGGCGAAGTGTCGATCGCGCCGGCCTGGGATTTGCGCAGGGGCAGCGAGGGCTGCGACAGCACGGGGGCGACGACCGACGGGTCGGTTGCCATCGCCAGCGCAAAGCCGCCGGTGAAGCACATGCCGACCGCGCCCACGCCGGGTCCGCCGCATTCGGCATGGGCATGGCGGGCGAGCGCGCGCAGCCAGTCGACAAAGGGGCTGGTCTGTCCGCCCGTCCAGATCGCGAACTCGCGGCGGATGCAGATGACTTTCAGGATCGTCCCCAGGGCATAGCGCTTGCTGAGCGTGCGGCCCGGCGTGCCGAACAGGCTGGGCAGGAAGACTGTCATGCCCGCCTCAACCAGGCGGTCCGCGAAGGCGACGACCAGCGGATGCAGGCCCGGTATCTCGTGGATCACGATGACGGCAGGGCCGGTGCCGCGCCGATAGACGGAGCGGGTCCAGGGTGCGGCGGTGAAGTCCGAGACGGCATAGTCCGTGAGTGGCATGGCGCGAGGCTCGGGCCGCCGCCTGCGCCTGTCAACCTGCCGCCTTTGCGCAGCCGCGCCGGGGCGCTAGGGCGGGCGGCATGACGCCTGACGCCATCGCCAGCTGGGTCGACCACCTTCCGCCGCGTGCCGGGCTCTATGCACGACTGGCGCGCTTTGATCGGCCGGCAGGCATCTGGCTGCTCTTCTGGCCCTGCCTGATGGGCGCGTTCCTCAGCTCCCCCGAAGGCTGGTGGCCGCTGTGGCCTCTGTTCCTGCTGGGCGCGATAGCGATGCGGGCGGCCGGCTGCGTTTACAACGACATCGTGGACCGCGATCTCGATTCGCAAGTGGCGCGCACGGCAGGCCGGCCCGTGGCGAGCGGCGCGATTCCCGTTGCGCGCGCCTGGGTGTTTCTGATCGCGCTTTCGCTGGTCGGGCTGGGCGTGCTGCTGGCCCTGCCCTTTCAGGCGCAGATCGTCGCATTGGGATCGCTGCTGCTGGTGGCGGCCTATCCCTTCATGAAACGCATCACCTGGTGGCCGCAGGCCTGGCTGGGGCTGACGTTCAACTGGGGGGTGCCGGTGGGCTGGGCGGCGGCCGACCCGACGCTGCGGGCAGATCTGCCGGTGATGCTGCTGGTCTATGCCGCCTGCATCGCCTGGACGCTGGGCTATGACAGCATCTACGCCGCGCAGGATGTGGAGGATGATGCGCTGGCAGGGGTGAAATCCTCGGCCCGGGCGCTGGGGGGCCGGCTGAAGGCGGGGGTCGGCGCCTTCTATAGCCTGACCGTGGCATTGCTTGCGGCAGCCCTGTGGCGATGGACCGCCGAACCGATTGTGCTTGCGGGGCTGCTGCCGGCTGCACTGCATCTGGCCGTGCAGGTTTCGCGCTTTGATCCGGCGGACGTGCGCTCCGCGCTTGGGCAGTTTCGGGCGAACCAGTGGACGGGCGCGCTGCTGGTGCTGACCATCCTCCTTGCCGCGGTCTGACCCACCGCCTAAGTCCGCATCATGCTGACACCTGATGCCGCGCTCGAGCGCCTTGATCACCTCTTGTCCCGCGCAAAGGCCGCCGGCGCCGATGCCGCCGATGCTGTCTATTTCGGCGAAGCCTCGCTGGGAATCGGCGTGCGGCTGGGGAAGCTGGAGGATATCGGCCGGTCCGAAGGCGAGGAGATCGGGCTTCGCGTGTTTCAGGGCGCGCGCGCGGCGCAGGTGTCCGTCTCTGACCTGTCGGTGGCCGCGCTGGACGAAGCGGTGGGGCGCGCCATGGCGATGGCGCGCGAGGCGACCGAGGACCGCTATGCCGGCCTGGCGCTCGACGAGCTGCTGGCGCGCGGGCCCTTTCCGGATTTCGACCTTTACGATGCGGCCGCCGAAGCCCTGTCTGCCGAGCGGATGAAGGAACTGGCGCTGGAGGCCGAAGATGCCGCCCGCGCGGTGCCGGGCATCAGCAACAGCGAAGGCGGATCGGCGAGCGCGGGTGAGAGCGTTTCGGCGCTGGCGACCTCCCATGGCTTTCGCGGGGCGGCGCGTGGCACGTCGGTCTCCACCTCTGCAGTGGTGATTGCGGGCGAAGGGGCCGACAAGCAGCGGGATTATGAATGGCACCAGGCCCGGCACCTCGCCGACCTTGAATCGCCTGCCGCCGTGGGCCGGCGTGCGGGCGAGCGGACAGTGGCGCGCCTGAACCCCGGCAGGGCACCGACGGGGCCGATGACGGTGGTGTTCGACCCACGCGTGTCGGCCAGCCTGATCGGCCACCTGCTGGGCGCGATCGGCGGGAGCGCGATTGCCCGCAAGACAAGCTTTGTGCTGGGCCATGAGGACAAACCTCTGTTCGGCGCAGGCATTACCATCCGCGATGATCCGCACCGGGTCCGTGGGCTGCGCTCGCGCGCATTCGATGGCGAAGGGCTGCCGACGGCGCCGCGGGCGATCGTGGAACGTGGCATGCTGACGGGATGGCTGGTGGAAAGCGCCGCCGGGCGTCAGCTGGGGCTGCCGCCGACCGGCCATGCCAGCCGCGGCAGCAGCGGCCCGCCGGGGGTGTCCACCTCGAACCTGTGGCTGGAGCCGGGCCCGCTGTCGCCGGAGGAGCTTATATCGGATATAAAGGATGGTCTGTATATCGATGAATTGATTGGTATGGGCGTCAACATGCTGACTGGCGACTACAGCCGGGGCGCAGGCGGCTTCCGCATCCGCAACGGCAAGCGCGCCGAGCCCGTGACCGAGGCGACCATAGCCGGTCACCTGCTGGAGATGTTCCGCGTGCTGGTGCCTGCCAACGACCTCGTCTTCCGCCATGCGACCAATGCGCCGACCATCCGGGTCGACGGCATGACCGTCGCTGGACAATAGCGCCTAGAGGCTCAGCGCCCCGGCAATCCGGGCCGCGACACGATCGAGCCCGGCGGCCACCGCCCCCTGCTGGAGGGGTTTCCCCCTGTCGGACGCGGCAACGACGGCCGGCTCCAGCGGAAGCTCGGCGAGAATCTCGGTGCCGATCCCGGCCTCTCCCTCCACCTCGCCAAAGGGGTGCAGCAGTGTCCCGTCGGGCGACAGGAGGCCGGCCATGTTGAGGACCGCTCCCAGCACCGGCACCTCCAGCTGATCGAAGAAGGCGACGGCCCGGCGGGCGTCGGCCCGTGCCAGCACCTGCGGCGTTGTGACCACGACCGCGCCCGAGGGCTTCAGCTTCTGTGCCAGTGACAGGTGCACGTCGCCGGTGCCGGGCGGCAAGTCGACCACCAGCACGTCGAGCAGGCCCCAGTCGGCAACGGTCGCCATCTGCACCATCGCGCCCGCCACCATGGGGCCGCGCCAGGCGACCGCCTTGTCGGGATCGGCCATCACGCCCATCCCCAGCATCTTCAGCCCATGGGCCTCGATCGGCACGAGCCGCTTGTCGGGCGTAGCCGTGGCGCGCGTGCGGACGCCCAGAAGGATATGGACGGACGGGCCCTGGATGTCCCCGTCCAGGATACCGACCTTCAGGCCCCGCCGCTGCAGGGCGAGCGCCAGCCCGACTGCTATGGTGGACTTGCCTACCCCGCCCTTCCCTGCGCCCACGCCGATAATGTGCCGCACGCCGGGGATGGTCTGCACCGGGCCTTCGGCCGCGGGCGAATCGCCGCGCTCGGCCGTTTGGATCACGCGCACCGAGTTGAAACCGGCCGCGCGCAGCAGCTGGCCGATCCGCTGCTCCAGCGCCTGCGCCGGGGCGCGCGCCAGGTCGTCGACCGCAAGCACCAGACCGACGCTGGCGTCGTTCTTCACCACAAGGCCGGAGACACGCCCGCTTTCGACGATGTTGCCCGGGCGGACGGGGTCCGAAATTCCGCCCAGCACTTCCTCTGCGACATTCCGGCCCGGCATTCTCGCCCCTCGCTTTCCGATTGCCTCGCCCCTATATCCACTGGACCAGTGCTGCAATGCAGTCAGCGAGGGGACAGAAAGGCCTACATGCCCTGGCAGAACAACGAGAATGGTGACGGCACGGGTGGAAACGGCCCGGATGGCAGCGGGTCAGGTGGAAGTGGCGATGGACGCCGCAACCCTTGGGGCGGCTTTGCAGGCGGGCTGGGGAGCGGATCCGGCAAGGACACGCCCCGTGGCGGGCCGAAGAGCCCCTGGGGCGATGCGCCACGCCCGCGCGGTGTCGGCGAAGATCGGCCGCACAGCAACGGAACCCCCGATTTCGACGAATTCATCCGGCGCAGCCAGGAACGGCTGCGCGGGCTTGGCGGTGGTCAGGGCGGCGGCGGTGGACGCGGCGGCGGACGCGGCGGACCCAATATCCCTTGGGGCCTTGTGGCCGGCGGGATCGCACTTGTGCTGCTGGCGTCGACCTCGGCCTACCAGGTCGGTGCCGGCGAGCGCGCCGTCGTGACCCGGTTCGGGCAGTATTCCTCGACCTCGGGGCCGGGCTTTCACCTGAAGCTGCCGGCGCCGATCGACAATGTGATCAAGGTCGATTTCGAGAATATCCGCACGACACCCATCGGGACGGCCGATGGCGACGCCGAGAACCTGATGATCACCGGCGACCAGAACATCATCAACATCGCCTATGCAGTGCGGTGGCGGCTGAAGAATGCCGAGGACTTCCTGTTCCAGATCGCCGATCCGCAGGCGACCGTGCGCGATGCCACCGAAAGCGCCATGCGCGAGATCGTCGGCCGTTCGACCCTGAACAACGCCATCGGCCCCGAGCGGGCGGCGATTGCCGAGCAGGTGCGCGAGCGGGTTCAGGAGATTCTGGACAATTATGGATCGGGCGTGCTGGTCCAGGGTGTCGATATCAACAAGGCCGACCCGCCGGCAGCAGTCGACGAAGCCTTCAAGGACGTATCGGCCGCCCAGCAGGATGCGCAGCAGTTCCTGAACCAGGCCCGGGCCTATGCCCAGCAGGTGCAGGCCCAGGCGGACGGCGCCACGGCCGCCTTTGACAAGGTGTATGAACAGTATCGGCTGGCGCCTGAGGTAACGCGCAAGCGCATGTATCTGGAGACAATGGAAAACGTTCTTGGCAAGGTCGACACGACCGTGATCGAGACGCCTGGCGTACAGGCTTATCTTCCGCTTCCCGAAATTCAGCGGCGGGCGCAGGCCAATGCCGCGGCCGAAGCGAAGGAGGCCCAGCAATGATCCTGACCCAGCGCAACCTTATCATCGGCGGGATCGTGCTTGGCGTGGCCGCCCTGCTGCTGTCGACCTCGGTCATCCGTGTGCCCGAAGATCAGCAGGCCATCATTCTGCAGCTGGGCCGGCCGGAATCGACCGTGAACACCTATCAGCCGAACCAGCCGTTCGGCGAGACGGGTGCCGGCCTGGTCCTGAAGAAGCCCTTCGTCCAGAACACCGTGTTTGTGGACAAGCGGGTGATGTCTCTGGACATTCCGCCCCAGACAGTGCTGTCGACCGATCAGCTGCGGCTGGTGGTGGATGCCTTTGCCCGCTTCCGCATTGTCGACCCGGTGAAGATGTACCAGACGGTGCGGACCGAGGAACGGCTGCAGGAAGAGCTGGCGCGCATCTTTTCGTCGCGGATCCGCAACGAGCTGGGCAAGCAGCGATTTGACGCCATGCTGTCGCCCGAGCGCGGCCAGTCGATGGAATCGATCCAGCAGGCGGTGAACCGGTCGGCGCTGGCCTATGGCGCCGAGATCATCGACGTGCGCATCAAGCGCGCTGATCTGCCGCCCGGCACGCCGCTGGAGGCCGCCTTCGAGCGGATGCGCACCGCGCGCCAGCAGGAAGCGCTGACCATCCGGGCCCAGGGCGCCAAGAATGCCCAGATCATTCGCGCCGAGGCGGATGCACAGGCCGCGCGCGTCTATGCGGAAAGCTTTGGCAAGGATCCGGAATTCTATGCCTTTTATCGGTCGATGGAGGCCTATCGGAAGAGCTTTGCCAATGGGAACAGCAATGTGGTGCTGAGCCCGAGCAACGAGTTCCTGCAGGAGTTCCAGGGTCGGCGTCGCTGATCGGCACCGACCCGGGTCTGTCGGCTCGACGGCAATTCTGAACCGTTCAGCGGGCATTAAATGCGCTTGACCGATGAGATGAACGACAACAGCACCCAACCCGGAGACCAATAGTGCCCGATAGCTCGAACAAGAGCCGCTTCCTGACCGCCGGACTTTCGGCTGGTATTGCTGCCATCGTCGCCACGACGATTCCCGCCCTCGCCCAGGCGCCGCAGGCGGTGCCCTCTGCCGCTCCGCAACAGGCGGCGCCGATTGCCCCGTCGACCGTGCAGGCCCAGCCGCCGCGCGGCGCGCCGGTTAGCTTTGCCGACCTGACAGCCCGCCTGCAGCCCGCCGTCGTGAACATTTCCACGACCCAGCGG
>JBKDAC010000066.1:0-1271 GCA_046316515.1 Sandaracinobacter sp.
GGACCCGCCGCAGGCTCGTCCGACGGCTTCAACGCCGCCGCAAGCTCATCTCTTCAGGCAGGCCTCGGTGAACTCCGACAGCGTTGCGGCCTCCGGCGCCGGCGCCGTGCTGCGGCCGGCGAAAGTGACGACCACGAAGCGGTTGTTGCGGCCCATGCCCTGCAGGAAGGACTCGCGGCCGGCGACCAGCGCATCCAGCCGGGTGCCGCCGTTCGCCAGCACGCGGCCGGTGCCGCCCAGGACGATCTCGCGGTTGCCCTGAAAAACCGACATGCGCGTCGGAAACTCGCCCTCGGTCACGTTGCGCGGCAGCCGGCTGGTCCAGGTGCTCAGGCTCATCTTGCCGCCCGAACAGTCCAGCCGGAAGGCGCCGGCGGTCTCGGGCTTGCCCAGCACCATGGCTGTGGTGGCCGGTGCGGTCTGGACCGTCCAGCCCGTCTGGGCGGTGACAGGAACTGCGATCAGCAGCAGGGCGGGGGCAGCAAGCCGGACGAGATGGGTCATGGGGATTCCGTAGCGTCGGACGGGGCAGGACGCCAGCCTAGAACCTCTCAACTGCAATCCCTCTTGTGCTAGCACAGGGCCATGGCAATAGCATCGCTTCCCGCAACGACATAGGGACTCCGGCTCTTCATTCCTATGCCCGGATAGACCGCGAGCCGTTCGGCCGGCTGGCAAGGGCGCTGTCGGCGGCAGGGCATAGGGCGTGGTGGCCCTTTGCCTGGGCGACCTTCGGCCTTTTGGTGTGGCTGACAATGCACGTTCTTCGCTAGGCACGTTCTTCGCTAGGCGGATCGGCGGGCGCGCCCCGCAGGGCGCGCCCATTGTCGATTGTCAGCCCCGCTCGCGCGCGCGCATGACCTCAGTTTTGCGCGTTGGCACGCGGGCCACCACGACCGCCGCCATGACCCCCACCACCACCGCGTCCGCGACCGCCGCGATTGCCACGAGGGCGGCCTGCCGTGCCGTCGGGACGGTGATGGCCGCCGTCGGCACGGCCATGACCGCGGGCGTTCGGATGGGCGTGGGCGGCGCGTTCATGGCCTGCACCGCGGCCGTCTTCGGCATTGCGATGGCCGATATAGGGGCTTTCGCCGTCGCGGCTGGCAGCGCTGCGGCCTTCGCCGCCACGATGACTATCCGTCCGTTGGCCCGAACGGCCACCGGGGCCTGCGCGACCGCTGCGGGCGACACCATCGTCACCCCGGCCGCCGAAACGGCGCCCGGCATGCTTGTGCGTGCCCACTTCGCCGCGGCGGGCATGGTCCGAC
>JBKDAC010000067.1:0-18186 GCA_046316515.1 Sandaracinobacter sp.
CGGCAAGCTGATGGGCGCCAAGGTCATCGCCGCCGCCTCGTCTGACGAGAAGACCGCCCTTTGCCGCGAATATGGCGCCGACGAGGTGATCAACTATTCGACCGAGGATCTGAAGGAGCGTGTCAAGCAGATCACCGGCGGCCGCGGCGTCGACGTCGTCTATGATCCCGTCGGCGACAAATATGCCGAGCCCGCCTTCCGCTCCATCGCCTGGAACGGCCGCTACCTGGTCGTCGGCTTCGCCGCCGGCGAGATCCCCAAGCTTCCGCTGAACCTCCCCCTCATCAAGGGCGCCAGCATCGTCGGCGTCTTCTGGGGCGCTTTCACACAGCACGAGTCCAAGCTGCACGCGGAAAACATGGCCGAACTGTTGAAATGGTTCGCCGAAGGCAAGCTCAAGCCCCACGTCTCGGCCCATCTGCCGCTCGAGCGCGGCGCCGAGGCCATCCGCATGCTGATGGACCGCAAGGCAAAAGGCAAAGTGATCCTGACGGCCTGAGGCCGTCAGCGTGGAACGCTGACGCTCAACCCCTCCGGGGGGGCCGCCGCATCCACCCGCTTCGCCCAGTCGTGAAGGGCAGGGCGGGCCTCCAGCAGGGCTTTGCCCTCCTTCGCCCGCTCCAGAACGTTGGTCATAACCCGCACCGATAGATCAGCGGTCGAGATCCGCGGCCCGGCAAGCCAGTCCGAGCCACTCAGCAGCACCTCCAGGGCATCATATTGCGCAGCCAGGTCAGCGGTCACCGTATCCTCGCTCTTCCGGCCAAGCCCCTGCGCCTTCACTACCTTGAGCAGCGCACCGGGAATCGCCGCTTTCAGCAGGGTCCGGGCGAAACCCGGCTTCTCGAAGTGCAGCAGATCATCGACGAACCAGGCCCGGTTCTGCGGCCAGTTCCGCATCGTCAGGTCATAAAAATACAGCGCCTCGTCCGCCCAATCTTCCAGGATTGTCGCCAGCGCCGTATCCAGCGGCGCGTCGGGCGCGCCGCGCGGGGTGGGGAAGGCGACATCCAGGTGCCGACAGATGTCGCTCGAATCGACAATGATCCTGCCGTCATGCTCCAGCGCCGGGAACTTGCCGGTAGGGCTGATGTGCTTGAACTTGCCGGGTTTCGAAACCGGCACTTCCACCGTCGCATAGGCCACGCCCTTCAGCCGCAGCAGCCTGCGAACCTTGTCGGCATAAGGCGAAAGTTCATATTGATAGAGCGTCAGTGCCATCAGTCCCCCCATCGCGCGGCCGCAGCATCATCGCTGGCCTTGGCCTCCACCCAGCCGTCGGACGCCTTCTTCCAGAAAGGTGCCCGCGTCTTCAGCCAGTCCATCAGAAACTCGGCCGCCTCGAAGGCCGCCTGCCGATGGCTGCTCGCTGTCAGCACCAGCACGATCGGGGCCCCCACGTCCAGCCGGCCATACCGATGGATCAGCGTTGCTCCCTTCAGCGGCCATCGAGCCCCGGCGTCCGCCAGCACCGCCTCCATCTGCCGCAGCGCCATCGCAGGATAATGTTCCAGCTCAAGCACCTCGTCGCGCACCTGGCCAACAAAGCTCGCCACGGCACCCACATCCGGCCCCAGGCTCGACAGTGCCCAATGTTCCAAAGCAAGATCAAAAGGCTCTGCCTGAATATTCACGCGAAACATTATGCGTCAGCCCCCGGTTACCGGCGGGAAGATCGCCACCTCATCGCCGGGCTGAACCACCGCGTCCCACCCAACGAAATCCTGGTTCACGGCTGCCCGCAACCGCCCTCGATCCGCCAATGCCGCCCCATGCCCGCCCGACAGTCCGGCCAGCCCCTCGATCAGCGCCCCCACCGTCATCGGCCCGTCCAGCTCCACCTGCTCAGTTCCGACGCCCACCTTCTCCCGCACCCAGGCAAAGTACAGCAGCGTCACGGTCCCGACCCCTGTCACTTCCCGGGCTCGTCCGTCATGTGCTGCAGCCCGATGCGCAGATAATCCCACCCCGTCACCAGTGTCAGCAGGCCAGCCAACCACAGGGTGATCAGGCCCACCAGCTGCGCGGGCAGCGCGGGCCACCAATACGCACTCGCCGGCGCCAGGATCAGCGCACCCAGAGACACCATCTGGAACGTCGTTTTCCACTTCGCCATCTGGCTGACAGGCAGGCCCACTCGCGCCGTCGCCAGGAACTCGCGCAGGCCCGACACGGTGATCTCGCGCAGGATGATCACCAGCGCGGGGATCACATGCCAGCCCGCGATATGGTCGTTGTGGATCAGCATCACGATCACGGCGGCCACCATGATCTTGTCGGCCACCGGATCCAGGAACACCCCCAGCTTGGAAACCGTCCCCTGCGAGCGCGCCAGATATCCGTCCAGATAATCCGTCAGCCCTGCCAGGCAATACAGCAGGAAGGCCGTCGTATAGCCCACCCAGCTCGCCTTCCACATCAGGATGACGAACAGGGGCACGGCCAATATACGGCTCAAAGTCAGCAGATTGGGGAGGCTGGACAGCATCACCTACCCTTAGGCAATCGGATTGGGCCAAACAACCACCCGGGGGTTCCAATGCTTGTCTCTGATGCCGTCGCGTCCCGCCGCTCTGTCCGCGGCTTCACGGCCCAGCCGGTCGATCCCGCCATCATCCGCCGCGTCGTGGAAAAGGCCGCCCGTGCCCCCTCTGGGGGCAACCTCCAGCCCTGGCACATCGATGTCGTTGGCGGTGCAAAGCTGGACGAGCTGAAGGCCATCATGGCCAAGGCCACACAGGAAAACCCCCGCGGCGAACCCACCGACTATGACATCTACCCGAAAGAGCTCCCCAGCCCCTACCGCGACTATCGCTTCGGCGTGGGCGAGGATCTCTACGGCGCGCTCGGCATCCCGCGCGAGGACAAGTTCGCCCGGCTCATGTGGTTCTCCCGCAACTTCCAGTTCTTCGGCGCCCCGCTTGCGCTCTTCTGCTCTGTCCAGCGCACCATGGGCCCACCCCAATGGTCCGACCTCGGCATGTTTCTACAGACCCTCATGCTCCTCCTGCGCGAAGAAGGCCTCGACAGCTGCGCCCAGGAATGCTTCGCCATCTACCCGAAAATGATCGGTAATTTCCTGAACCTTCCCGAGGGCCGAATGCTCTTCTGCGGCATGTCCATCGGCTATGCCGACGAGGCCGACAAGGCCAACCAATGGCAATCCTGCCGAGCCCCCCTGGCCGACTTCGCCACCTTCCACGGAATCTAGGGGTGCAGCTTCTGCCGTTCTGGCCCGGCGGGCTTATCCTGTTGCTCCTGTCGCTGGGCACCTGCGTCTGGGCGCTGCAGCTGTTTCGCCAGACTGACAGAGAGGCCGCAAAGTCGGTGTCGCGCATGGCATAGCCGATCGTCTGGCCCGCGCCGCCCGCGCGATAGGCCGACGGCGTCATCCCCAGCCTGCGCGCCACATGGGCGAACCCGCTGCCACCGATGATCCGCGCCACCAGTCCCAGCTGCACCGGCAGCGGCGGCTCCTCGCCCGCCCAGCCGAAGCCTCCTGGCGCGCCGTCACCCAAACGAATTCAGCCTCCAGAAGACCGATAGATGGGCTTCGTTGGTCGGTGCGGCCCTGCACCATCAGTCCCGTATCTGCGGCCTCCAGCCGCGTGGCAGCCATGCCGTTGCCCCGATGCGCCCGAACCCCTATGTCGCCCGCATGACCGAGCCAGCGCCCGTTGCTGCGGATGCAGCACAGACAGGATTGATCCGCACCCGCAAGCCCGAATGGCTGCGCGTCCGTGCGCCCACGTCTCCGGCCTTTGCCGAAACGAAGAAGCTGATGCGGCGCCTGAACCTCAACACCGTGTGCGAGGAAGCCGCCTGCCCGAACATCGGCGAGTGCTGGCAGCAGAAGCACGCAACCGTGATGATCCTGGGCGACACCTGCACCCGGGCCTGCGCCTTCTGCAATGTGAAGACGGGTATGCCCTCCAAGGTCGATCCGCTGGAACCCGCCCATGTGGCCGAAGCCGCCGGAGAGCTCGGCCTTGAACATATCGTCATCACCTCGGTCGACCGTGACGACCTGCCCGACGGTGGCGCCAGCCAGTTCGTCAAGGTGATCGAGGAGCTGCGACGGCACGCCCCCAACACCACCATCGAGATCCTGACCCCCGATTTCCGCAACAAGGCGAACGAGGCCGTAGCCCGCATCGTGGATGCCCGGCCCGACGTCTATAACCATAATCTGGAAACGGTCCCCAGGCTCTATCCCACCATCCGCCCCGGCGCGCGTTACTACCACTCGCTGCGCCTGCTGGAGCAGGTGAAACGCCTCGATCCCACCATCTTCACCAAGTCCGGCCTGATGCTCGGCTTGGGGGAAGAGCGGATGGAATTGCACCAAGTGATGGACGACATGCGCTCGGCCGACATCGATTTCCTGACCATCGGCCAGTACCTTCAGCCCACGCCGCGCCACGCAAAGGTGATCGAGTTCATCGAGCCGAAGACCTTCGCCAGCTATGCCGCGATCGGCCGCGCCAAGGGCTTCCTGCTGGTGGCGGCAAGCCCGCTGACGCGCTCCAGCTATCACGCGGGAGACGATTTCCAGAAGCTGCGCGCCGCCCGGCTGGAAAAGCTGGGCCGCGCAACCGAGGGTGCCCGTGCCCCGGCATAGCGAGACGCGAACCCTTCCCTGGACGCCTGCCGAGATGTTCGATCTGGTGGCCGACGTGAAGCGCTACCCGGAGTTCCTGCCCTGGGTCGTTGCCGTGCGCCCCTGCCGGCAGGAAGGCGACATGGCCGTGTGGGACATGTCGGTCGGCTTCAAGTCGTTCCGGGAAACCTTCACCAGCCGCGTCCGCCTGGAACGCCCGGTGCATATCGATGTCGATTATGTGTCGGGTCCGCTGAAGCACCTGCGCAACGACTGGCACTTCCACGACGTGCCGGGCGGCGGCACCCGGCTGGAGTTCAGCGTGGATTTCGAGTTCAGAAGCAAGTTTTTTGAAAAGCTTGCTGGCGCTTTCTTTCACGAAGCATTCAAGCGCATGGTCGCCAGCTTCGAAGCGCGCGCGGCCAAGCTCTACGGCAGCAGAAGCCTCAGTCCCACCAGTGCGGCCTGACGGCGGATCTCCGCCCGGCCAAGGTCGCCGAAATGATGCGTGTCGGCCAGCACGGGCCCTGCGGACTCGTCCTTCAGCGCGCGCGCGAACACCACGGTGCCCACCGGCTTCTTCTCGCTCCCGCCACCTGGGCCCGCGATCCCGGAAATCGCGATCGCCACGTCGGCATTGCTGCGCTTCAGGGCGCCCGCTGCCATCGCCCAGGCGGTGGCCTCGGAAACCGCGCCCAAGGTCGCAAGGATATCGTCCGAAACGCCCAGCATCTCGGTCTTCGCCTCGTTGGAATAGGTGATGAACGACCGGTCGAACACGTCGGACGCGCCCGCCACCTCGGTCAGCGCGGCGGCCACCAGACCGCCGGTGCAGCTCTCTGCTGTTGCGATGCGCCGGCCCGCCGCCCGGTTCTCGTCCACCACCCGCTGGGCGAGCGCAATCAGTTCAGGGTCCAGGCTCATGTCAGGGTCCAGTTCGGCAGGCGGATGGTGGCCAGGGCCTGGGCGGCAATGCCTTCCCGGCGGCCCGTGAACCCCAGTCCTTCGGTCGTGGTTGCCTTCACGCTAATGCGCGGGGCGTGGTCCGACAGGATCTCGCTCAGCCGCGCCAGCATGGCGGGCCTATGCGGCCCCACCTTTGGCGCCTCGCAGATCAGCGTGATGTCGCAATGCAGAATGCGCCCGCCGGCCTTTGCCACCAGGCCGGCGGCATGCGCCAGGAACCGGTGGGAGGCCGCCCCCTTCCACTGCGGATCAGAGGGCGGGAAATGCGTGCCGATGTCCCCATCGCCCAGCGCCCCCAATATGGCGTCGGTCAGCGCATGTAGGCCCACATCGGCGTCGCTGTGGCCCAAAAGGCTTTGCGAATGGGGCACTTTCACGCCGCACAGCCATACATGGTCTCCGGTCGCAAAGCGGTGTACGTCGTAACCTGAGCCGGTCACCGTCGCCGAGTCCAGCATCCGCTCGGCGGCCGCGAAGTCGCTTGGCAGTGTCACCTTCATCGCTCGCTCGTCTCCCTCAACCAGCAGCACGCGGTGGCCGGCGGCGCGCAAAATCTCCGCATCGTCGGTAGCGCCGGCACCCGCACGCGCATGGGCATGGGCATCGGCCAGCGCGCGGAAATCGAAGGCCTGTGGGGTCTGCACTCGCCACAGCCGGTCCCGGTCCACCTCCGCCTCGATGGCGGTATCGCCCCGGCGCAGGCTGTCCACCACGGGCAGGGCAGGGCAGGCACCAGGCGCCGTCTTCAGGGCGTCCAGCAGCCGCGCAACCATCGCCCCGGGCACGAATGGGCGGGCCGCATCGTGCACCAGCACGGCATCCGGCGCCCTTGGCCCGTCCAGCGCCGACAGGCCGGCACGCACGGATTCCTGCCGCGTCGCACCGCCCGCAATCCATTGGCCCACCGCCCGCTCCCCGATCGCGGCCTGGTACAGGGCCTCGTCCTCGGGGTTGATCACCACGCGAATGACCCCGATTCCGGCTATTGACAGGCTGTCGATCGCCCAAGCCAGGATCGGCTTGCCGCCGATTGGACGATATTGTTTCGGCACGCCGCCCCCGCTTCGGTGGCCACGTCCGGCGGCGACAATCAGGGCGGCGCTCTTCACGCGGCGGGGCATAGCCGTGGCGACACAGGCTGCCAAGTGCATCCCCCAACCGCGCCGCTTGCAGCCGGCGGCGCAAGCGCCTATGTGCGTGCCTCTTTTTTGGGCAGATCATGACACAGCTTCCCGCACTTCAGATCGGGCCGGTCACGGTCGCGTCGCCGGTCATCCTGGCGCCCATGACGGGTGTGTCGGACCGGCCCTTCCGCACGCTGGTAAAGCGCTTCGGGGCGGGCCTCACCGTCACCGAGATGATCGCGTCCGAGGCGATGGTGCGCGAAACCCGCCAGTCGTTGCAGAAGGCCGCCTGGGACCCGAGCGAAGAGCCCGTTTCCATGCAGCTCGCCGGCTGCGAGCCCCGCGTGATGGCCGAGGCTGCGAAGCTGAACGAGCAACGCGGTGCCGCGATCATCGACATCAACATGGGCTGCCCGGTAAAGAAGATCGTGAACGGGCATGCGGGCTCGCACCTGATGCGCGACCTGCCGCTGGCAGCCCAGCTGATCGAAGCGACCGTCAAGGCCGTCTCCGTGCCGGTCACGCTGAAGATGCGCATGGGTTGGTGCCACGACAGCCTGAACGCGCCCGAACTCGCCCACATTGCCGAGGATCTGGGGGTGAAAATGATCACCGTCCACGGCCGCACCCGCAACCAGCTCTATTCCGGCACCGCCGACTGGGCCTTCGTCGCCCGCGTCAAGCAGTTGGTCTCGCTGCCCGTGATCGTCAACGGCGACATCAATTCGCCGCAGGATGCGCTGGAAGCCCTGCGCCAGTCCGGCGCCGACGGCGTGATGGTGGGCCGCGGATCCTATGGCAAGCCCTGGCTGCTGGGGCAGGTGATGGCCGCGCTGGAGGGCCGCGACGTGCCGGCAGCCCCCAGCCTGGTTGCCCAGCGTGACCTGGTGCTGGAACATTATGACGCGATGATGGAGCTCTATGGTCGCGAGCATGGGGTCGGCATCGCCCGCAAGCATCTGGGCTGGTACACGAAGGGCCTGCCGTCTTCGGCAGAATTCCGCAATAAGGTCAACATGATATCGAATGCAGCTGAAGTGATTTCGATGCTGCAGGATTTCTACGCCGGCCAGCTCGATTGCGGGTCGGTATCGCTGGACGTGGCCGCATGACAGCCGGTGCGGCCAGCGCTGCCAGGCCGCGCGCGGCGCTTCTTCCGCACCCGACCGATATTTGGAACGCGCTGCCTGCGCCGATGCTGCTGCTGGAACCCGACGGCCGGGTCGCACTCGCCAATTCGGCGGCCGAGACCTTCCTGAACATGAGCCAGCCACTGCTGATGGAAAAGGGCTGGGAGCAGCAGTTCCCCGAGGATAGCCCGGTCCGCGCCCTGGTCGACGAAGCGCGGGACAACCGTACCGACATCGCGGCCTATGATCTGCTGATCGAGTTCCTGGGCGGGCGCCGCACCCGCGCCGACGTTCTGGTCGGCCGGCTGCCGGACCGCGATGGATGGCTGGCGCTCAGCTTCCAGCCCCGCGCGGTCACCTCGCTGGTCGACCGCCAGGTGGGGCAGCAGGGTGCAGCGCGGTCCGCCACCGGGGTCGCCGCCATGCTGGCGCACGAGATCAAGAACCCGCTGTCGGGGATCCGCGGCGCCGCCCAACTGCTCGCCGAGTCCGCCGATCGTGACGGCAAGGAGCTGACCGGTCTCATCATTGCCGAGGTCGACCGCGTCCGCGCACTGATCGACCGGATGGAGGGCTTCACCGACACCCGCCCGCCGATGCTGGCCGAGGAAAACATCCATGCAGTCCTGGGCCATGTGCGGATGCTGGCCGAAGCCGGCTTCGGCCGCCAGGTGCAGTTCCGCGAACGCTATGACCCGTCGCTGCCGCCCGTGCTCGGCGATCGCGACGCGCTGATCCAGGCCTTCCTGAACCTCGTCAAGAATGCGGTCGAGGCCTCGCCGCCCGGCGGCACCATCACCATCACCACTGCCTTCCGCCAGGGCTTCCGGGTTCGCGCGCATGGCACGGGCGCTCGCGTTTCGCTGCCGCTGGAGGTCTGCGTGATAGATGAGGGAGAGGGTGCACCAGCGACAATCGCCGACCACCTGTTCGAACCCTTCGTTAGCGCCAAGCGCGGTGGCACGGGGCTTGGCCTCGCGCTGGTTGCAAAGGTGGTGGGCGATCATGGCGGCATCATCGAATATGATCGCCGCCAGGATCGCACCGTCTTCCGCATCCTGATGCCGCTGGCACCCGACAGCAGGTGACAGAGCCCTCTACAATAATCGTCGTCGACGACGACGCCGGCATCCGCACAGTCGTGCGCCAGGCGCTGCAGCGTGCCGGCCATCTGGTTCGCACCTCCGACACGGCTGCCGGCATGTGGAAGCTGATCGAGGAAGGCGTCGGCGACGTCCTCATCACCGATGTGCTGCTGCCCGATGCCAATGGCCTCGACATGATCCCGCTGGTGTCCGCCCGCCGGCCTGAACTGCCTGTGATCGTGATGAGCGCGCAGAACACGCTCTCGACCGCAGTGCGCGCAACTGAGCAGGGCGCCTTCGATTATCTACCAAAACCATTCGATCTCAATGAACTGACACGTACTGTTCAAAGCGCAATTGAAAGAAAGGCCGCAGCCCAGCAGCCCGGCCATGGCGCGGACGAGGGCGACAGCCTTCCCATGATCGGCCGTTCGCCTGCCATGCAGGAAGTGTATCGCACGCTCGCCCGCGTGATCCCGACCGACCTCACGGTAATGGTGCTGGGCGAAAGCGGCACCGGCAAAGAGCTCGTTGCCCGCGCCCTCCACGATCTGGGGCCCCGCCGCACCGGCCCGATGGTCGCCATCAACATGGCCGCCATCCCCCGCGAACTGATCGAGACCGAGCTGTTCGGCCATGAGCGCGGGGCCTTCACCGGCGCCGCAAGCCGGTCCGTCGGCCGCTTCGAACAGGCCCAGGGCGGCACCCTGTTCCTCGACGAGATCGGCGACATGCCGATGGACGCCCAGACCCGCCTGCTGCGCGTCCTTCAGTCGGGCGAGTATACCACCGTCGGCGGATCCCGCGCACTGAAGGCCGATGTCCGCATCGTCGCTGCCACCCACAAGGACCTACGCCGCCTGATCGATGCGGGCATGTTCCGCGAGGATCTCTATTATCGCCTCAACGTCGTGCCCATCCGGCTGCCCCCCTTGCGTGCCCGCCGCGCCGACATTCCCGAACTCGCGCGCCACTTCCTCGACCGCGCCGCTGCCGAAGGGCTCCCCCGCAAGTCCCTCGACGCCAGCGCCGTCGCCTGGCTGATGGAACAGAGCTGGCCCGGCAACGTCCGCGAGCTGGAAAATGCCATGCGTCGCCTCGCAGCCCTTGCGCGCGACGAGCAAGTATCTGCCGCCGTCGCCGAACTCTGGATCGCACGCGCCGAATCCAGCGACTCGCCGATCCCGGCCACCGGTGCCGCGCAGGCCGCCATCGGTGCCGGATCGCTCGAATCCGTCGTCGCCCAATGGCTCGACCGCAACATCGCCCAGACCGCCGAGCCGCCCGAGGATGGCCTCTACGACCGGCTGCTCGCCGAATTCGAACGCCCGCTCCTTGAAACGGCCCTGCTCATCACCCGCGGCAACCAGCTCAAGGCCGCCAGGATGCTGGGTGTCAACCGCAACACGCTGCGCAAAATGCTTTCCGACCGCGGGGTCGAACCACAGACCGGCCGCCGCGGCAGCTGATTCAGCCCGGATAGTCGCTCTTTCGTCACGCTGTGCCAAGGAACTGTGTTCCTTGTGACACGCTCCTCTGCTAGCAGCTCAGGATGACCAATCCGGCCGGAGGAAACCTGAGCCAGCGCGTCGCCGTTCGCCTGCGCCTCGCGCGCCGGCGCTTCGGCCGCTGGGCTGCCAGCCCCGACCGCTTCCCGGGTCTCGAAATCGGCTTTGCGGCGCTTGCCGTCATCGTTGGCCTCGCCTCCTACGCCGTTCTCACTGGCCAGCGGGCGCCCGCCGAAGGCTTCTCGCCCCAATCGGTCACGCTGCTCCTGGTCGCCAACCTACTGCCGTTGCTGGCGCTGCTGCTGCTCATCGCACGGCGCGTGGCGATCCTCATCGCCAACCGCAGGGCAGGGCGGGCCGGTGCCCAGCTCCACGTCCGCCTGGTGGCCCTGTTCGCAGCGCTGGCGGCCGCACCCACCATCCTCGTCGTGGTCTTCGCCTCGCTGCTGTTCCAGTTCGGCGTCCAGTTCTGGTTCTCTGATCGCGCGAAGACCGTGCTCGACAATGCCGACCGTGTTGCCCAGGCCTATGTGCAGGAAAACAAATCCCGAATCCTCGATGACATCGTCGCCATGGGGCAGGATGTCTCGAAATATTCGGCCGATTTCGGCATCGGCGCCCCGGCCTTCCGCCAAGGCCTTGAGCTGCAGGTCGAATACCGCAACCTCTCCGAGGCTGCCGTCTTCCGCCCCACCTCCGCCGGCCCCAGCATCATCGTCGCCGTTCGCCTTGATGCGCCGCCTCTCGCGGATCGCACCGCCCGGCTGGACCTCGGCAACATCCGCCCGGGCGAAGCGGTCGCCATCGCCTCGGCGCGCGACAGGGTCGAGGCCGTCGTCCGCCTCACCACACCCCAGCCCCTGTTCGTCTATACCAGCCGCAAGGTCGAACCCCGCGTCCTCGAACAGGTCGCCCGCACCCAGACGGCCCTGACCGACTACAAGGCCCTCACCGATCGCTCGCGGGCGCTGCAGTGGCGCTTCAACCTGATCCTGCTGGTGGTGTCGCTGTTGGTGGTCGCCGTCGCCATCTGGTTCGCCATTCTCCTGGCCTCGCGCATTGTCGAACCCATCGGCGCCCTGTCCGAAGCGGCAGAGCGGGTGGGCGAGGGCGACCTCGACGCCCGCGTCAGCCCCCAGGGCTCGGGAGACGAGATCGGCCAGCTGGCGCGCAGCTTCAACCGCATGACTGCCCAGCTGAAGGCACAGCAGCAGGCCCTCATCAGCGCAACCACCCAGTCCGAACAGCGCAGCCGCTTCATCGAGGCCGTGCTGTCGGGCGTCTCGGCCGGCGTCCTCTCGATTAATTCCGAAGGTGTCATCCGCCTCGCCAATGCCCGGGCAGAGGCGCTTCTCGATTGCGGCCCGCAGGGCCTCGTCGGCCGGGCGCTCGCCGAAGCCGTGCCGGAATTCGAGGTACTTCTGGAAACCGCCCGCACCGAAGGCATAGCGGCGGCCGAGATCAGCCGCCAACGGCCGCATGTCCGCACCGGCGCCGACACCCAGACGCTCGCCGTCCGCCTCAGCGCCGACGCTGGCCAGGGCCGCAGCAACTATATCCTTACCTTCGACGACATCTCGCAGCAGCTGTCGGATCAGCGCCGCGCTGCCTGGTCGGATGTCGCACGCCGCATCGCACACGAGATCAAGAACCCGCTCACCCCGATCGTGCTGTCCGCCGAGCGGCTGAAGCGCCGATTCGGGCCCGAGCTGACGGCCGGGGCCGAGCGCGAGGTGTTTGACAGCCTGACCGACACCATCATCCGCCAGGTCGGAGACCTGCGCCGGATGGTCGACGAATTCTCTGCCTTCGCACGCATGCCCACCCCCACATTCCGCACGGAAAATCTTGGCGAAATCGCCCGCCAGGCGCTGTTCCTTGCCGAAGTCGCGACCCCCAACGTCCGCTTCCGCCTGGAAGCCGACGAGCCACTTCCGCCTTTCGTCTGCGATCGCCGCCAGATCGGGCAGGCTTTCACAAATATTCTGAAGAACGCGACAGAAGCAATTGCATCAAAAGGCGAATCAGCAGAAGGCGACGTCATGGTTTCCATTCGGCAACGCGCCGAGCTTCTGGTCGTCGACGTCGCCGACACCGGCTGCGGGGTGCCACCCGAACTTCGGGAACGCCTGTTCGAGCCCTATGTCACCACCCGCCAGCGTGGCACCGGCCTTGGCCTCGCCATCGTCAAGCGCATCGTCGAGGATCACAGCGGCCGGCTCGATCTGCATAACCTGCCCCAGGGCGGTGCCCTCGTCCGCATGGAATTCGATATCGTGGCCAATCGTGCCCTTCATCCCGCCCCCGAAACCGAACAGGTGACCAGCTAGATGCCGCTCGACATTCTCGTTGTAGACGACGAAGCCGATATCCGCAGCCTAATCGCGGGCGTGCTGGAGGACGAGGGCTATCGCCCCCGCACCGCGGCCGACAGCGACGCGACGCTTGCGGCCTTGGCCGAACGGCGGCCGGCGCTTCTCATCCTCGATATCTGGCTGCAGGGCTCCCGGCTCGACGGGCTGGAGCTGCTGGATGTCGTGAAAGCCAAGGATCCGGGGCTGCCCGTGCTCATTATTTCGGGCCACGGCAATCTGGACACGGCGGTTGCCGCCATCAAGCGCGGCGCCTGGGACTTCATCGAAAAACCCTTTCAGGCTGATCAGCTGTTGATCGCGGTGGCACGCGCGACCGAAACCGAACGGCTGCGGCGCGAGGTGGACGAACTGCGCAGCATCGCCGGCATCGAGAACGAGCTCACCGGCACCAGCCAGATGATCAACGCGGTCCGCGCCACCATCAAGCGCGTCGGGGCCACCGGCAGCCGGGTGCTGATCCAGGGCCCGGCCGGCTCCGGCAAGGAAGTGGCCGCCCGCCTGCTTCATCGCTGGTCGAACCGGGCGGAACGCCCGTTCGTGGTCGTGGCGGCCGCGCGGATGGAGCCCGAGCGCGTGGAGGAAGAGCTGTTCGGGGAAGAGCAGGGGGGTGACCTCATACGCCCGGGCCTGCTCGAGGTCGCCGACGGCGGCACGCTGTTCATCGACGAGGTGGCCGACATGCCGCTGACCACCCAGGCCAAGATCCTGCGCGTGCTGACCGACCAGAGCTTCCAGCGCGTGGGCGGCACCCGGGCGGTGAAGGTCGATGTGCGGGTGGTCTCTGCCACCGCCCGCGATCTCGCAGCCGAGATCCAGGCCGGCCGCTTCCGCGAGGATCTCTATTATCGGCTGAACGTGGTGCCCGTGCGCCTGCCGCCGTTGGCAGAGCGGCGGGAGGACATCCCGCACCTTGCCGAATATTTCCTGGCCCGCCTGTCGACCGAGCGGCGGGTGAAGACACCGACGATCGCACCCGATGCCATCGCCGCGCTGCAGGCCTTCGGATGGCCCGGCAATGTTCGTCAGCTGCGCAACATCGTCGAGCGCACGCTGATTCTGGCGCCCGCCAACACCACGGACTGCATCGATCTGGAGCATCTGCCCCCGGAACTCACGGCAGAGCCCGCCCGCCTCCTTCCCGATCAGGCCGCGCGCTCCATCATGGGAACCCCCCTGCGCGAGGCGCGGGAGGCCTTCGAGCGCGAATATCTGAAGGTGCAGATCCGCCGCTTCTCGGGCAACATCAGCCGCACAGCGGCCTTCATCGGAATGGAACGCTCCGCCCTCCACCGCAAGCTGAAGGCCCTTGGGATAGCCGAAAGCGACCGCGACGAACCCGTAGGCGACTGATAGCTCGGCCACCAGCCATTGCTGATATTGCGCGCGCTTATGTCGATCTGCGCAAATTCGCCCAATCCACCGGTTGTGCGCTGCGGCAGGGCCGCCTACATGTTCCATCAGGTGGGCACGTGCCCTCCGGCCGACGCTGGGCAACGGCGCGGGCGCGGGCGCCAATGCCCGCCAAGAGCTGAGAAGGCGCAAAAAATGGCCGAGAAGGCAAAGACGAACGATAAGGCGAACAATCTTCAGGACGTGTTCCTGAACGCGGTCCGCAAGCAGAAGATTCCGGTGACGATGTTCCTCGTGAACGGCGTGAAGCTGCAGGGCGTGATCACCTGGTTCGACAATTTTTCGGTCCTGCTTCGCCGCGACGGCCATTCGCAGCTGGTCTACAAGCACGCCATTTCCACGGTGATGCCGGCCGCGCCGGTGCAGCTGTTCGACCCCGAAAAGGGCGACGACGAGGATTGAGGCTGCAGGGAATGATGAGGCAAGGGTCCTGATGGAAGAAACGAACACGCCGGACGTCGACCGGCGGGGGTTCGACCAGATGTCGGGAACCAGTTTCGGGGCGCCGGCCATTGTCGTGCACCCGATCCTCCCCGGGAGACCGTCGGCAGACGCTCGCTCTCCCGAGGCAAAACTCGATGAAATCAAAGGGCTTGCAGCCTCGATCTGCCTGGATGTCCGCGGTTGCGAGCTTGTGCGCCTGCGCACCATGTCGCCGGCTACCCTGCTGGGAAAAGGGCAGCTCGAACGCCTTGCGTCCGATGTGCAGGCCCATGATGCCGAGGTCGTCATCATGGATGCGGCGATCACCCCCATCCAGCAGAAGAATCTTGAAAAGGCCCTGAAGGCCAAGGTCATCGATCGCACCGGCCTGATCCTCGAAATCTTCGGCGAGCGCGCGGCAACGGCCGAAGGCCGGCTGCAGGTGGAACTTGCCCACCTCGAATATCAGGCCGGCCGCCTGGTGCGCAGCTGGACCCACCTGGAACGGCAGCGCGGCGGCTTCGGCTTCCTTGGTGGCCCCGGCGAAACCCAGATCGAAACCGACAGGCGACTGCTGCGCGACCGGATCTCCCGGCTGAAGAAGGAACTGGAGGCCGTGCGCCGCACCCGGACCCTTCACCGGGCCCGGCGCCAGCGCACGCCCAACCCGGTGATCGCGTTGGTCGGCTATACAAACGCGGGAAAATCCACACTGTTCAACCGCTTGACCGGCGCCGAGGTGATGGCGAAGGACCTGCTGTTCGCAACCCTCGACCCCACCATGCGGGCGATCCACCTGCCGGGCACGACTCCCGGTGGCATGAAGGTCATCCTCTCCGACACCGTCGGCTTCATCTCGGACCTTCCGACGGAACTGGTTGCGGCCTTCCGCGCCACCCTGGAGGAAGTGATCGAGTCCGACCTTCTGGTCCATGTCCGCGACCTCTCCCACCCCGATACCGAGGCGCAGGCCAGGGATGTCGAGGATATCCTGCGCGCGCTTGGCGTGCTGGAAGGAGAGGGGCGCGTGCCCCTCATCGAGGCGCTGAACAAAGCCGACAAGCTGGATCCCGACACGCATGACGCCGCCGTCGAGCGGGCCGCGCGCGATCCGGACGTGATTCTCGTATCCGCGCTCACGGGGGAGGGCATAGCCGAGCTGAAGGCCCTGCTCGCCGAACGGCTGCAAGGCCCCGGAGCGCTGCACACGCTTCTGCTGCACCCGTCGGACGGTCGCAGGCTCGCCTGGCTCCACGTCAATGGCGAGGTGATCCGCCAGGTCGATCGCGGCGGCCAGATCGAGGTGCAGGTGCGGCTCGAGCCCGACAATGAACGCCGGTTCCGCGCCCTTTAGAAGGGTTTGCGCTTCGCCGACTGCCAGAGCACCTCTTTCTGATCGAGAGAAAGAGAGGCGAATAAAGACTCTTTCTCTATAATCCTGAAACGCCGTTCGAACTTGTCATTGGCCGCGCGCAGTGCAGCCTCCGGGTCAATACCCAGCTTGCGGGCATAGCTGGCGGTTGCGAACAGCAGGTCACCGATCTCTTCGGTCCGCTCCGCGTTGCTGGTCGCTGCCGCCACTTCCGCCAGTTCCTCTGCGATCTTGGCGCGGGGGCCATCGGCATCGGGCCAATCGAACCCGGTGCGCGCGGCTCGTGCCGCCAGCTTGTCCGCGCGGGTGAGGGCAGGGAGCGCACGCGCGATTCCGTCCAGAACGCTCTCCCGCGGCTTTTCCTGCGCCTTGATCTCCTCCCAGGTTGCCCGTACATCGGCAACACCGGCAGGTCCGGCATTCTCGCCGAAGATATGCGGGTGCCGCCGCTCCATCTTGGCGCAGATCCCCTCGATCACGTCCGACAGGCTGAAAGCGCCGGTCTCGGATGCCATCCGGGTGTGGAACACCACCTGCAGCAGCAAGTCACCCAGCTCCTCGCACAGGTCCGCCATGTCACCCCGCGTGATGGCATCGGCGACCTCATGCGCCTCCTCCAGCGTGTAGGGCGCAATTGTCTCGAAACTCTGCGCACGGTCCCATTCGCAGCCGTCGGGCCCGCGTAGCTGGTCCATGATGGCACGAAGCCGGTCGAACGCGACGCCTGCGGCGTCGTTCTGCATGCGATCTGTCATGTTCGTGATGCTAACGGCACCAGCGCCGCAGCGCCATCACCCGTCAGCCGGCCTTGGCGTCGGCCATCTTCTGCAGCATCTCGCCCATCATCTGGTGCAGCATGTTCACCGCCCTCAGCGGTCGCACCATCACCTTGAAATGCGTGATCCGTCCATCGTCACCGAACGTGATCATGTCGATCCCGTTCACCTTGGTCCCATTGATCTCATTGGTGAATTCCAGGATCGCGCTGGTCTCGTTCACCCATTCGCCCACATAGGTGAAGCCCGGCCCACCCAACACCTTGTCGGCGCTCGCCAGATATTTGAACGTGATGTCCCGCCCCCGCTGCGGCGTGTGCACGACGGGGCTCTCGAACACCACGTCAGGGTGCAGCATGTCCCACAGCACCTGCTTGTCGTGCGAGTGCAGGATGTAGTCATGCCAGGTCTTCAGTCCGGCGCGGACGCGAGGAAACTCAGTCATTAAAATTAATTGGCACGATTTTGCCCAGGCTGCGACTGGCAAAGAGGATGGCCTTTTCATGCCAGCTCCTGCTAACTGGCATGGTCGCAGCAAGGGCAGGGCAGATGGCAGAACTTCTTCTCTATGGTCACCCCGATTCGGGTCATGCCTGCAAGGTTGCGCTGGCCTTGTCCCTGGCGGGCCTTCCGCATCGGACCCAATGGGTGGACATGTGGGCACCGGCCGCCACCAGGCCCGCGGAGTTCCTGGCAAATAGCCCCTTTGCCGAGGTTCCGCTGCTGATGGTCGACGGCAGGCCCTATGTGCAGTCAGGCGCCATCCTGCTTGAGATAGCAACGCGTTTCCAATGCCTTGGCGGCGAGACAGCAGACGGACTGCAGCGCGCCCGCGAACTTCTGATGTGGGAGGCAAACCGGATCGGCATGTGCCTGCCGCAACTGAAGGAGGCCCGCCGCGTGAAAGGCGAGGGCTATCCACCGGGCGCCATCGAATGGCTTACGGGCCGTTGGATGGTCGATCGGCAGCGGTTCGGCAAGTGGCTGGGCGGCGCGCCATTCTTCCACGGCGATCGGCCAGGCATCGGCGACTGCGCGATCTTGGGCTATGTCCAGTGGCTTCCCGAAGCCGGCGTGGAGCCAACGCTAGACATGGCGGCATGGATCGACAGGATGCGCGGGCTGCCGGGCTTGAAGTCGCCGCAGGCGCTGTTCCCGCAGGGGTGAAGGCGGCCAACACCCCCCTCTCGCGCTGTTTTCATAGTCCGATAATCAATATTATGTTAAATACACTCAGAGCCCAAACAGACGGAGCAGAACCCCCAGCCCCACGATGATACCCAGCCAGATCAGCAGCATGCGTGCCACCCGGTCCCAGCCCATCGCCCGGAAATGTTCCCAGTTCAGCGCGAGGATCAGGCCGAGCGACGCCAGAACGCTGATGATTGCGAATGTCACGGTCGCTTCTCCCACACAC
>JBKDAC010000068.1:0-4140 GCA_046316515.1 Sandaracinobacter sp.
GCTCGGGCTGGTCTTCAGCCCGGTGCAAGTCGCGCACCACCTCGGCGATCGATACCAGGTCGCCCGAATTGATCTTGGCTTCATATTCCTGTGCGCGGCGCGACCACATGATCCGCTTGATCCGCGGCTTGCCCTTCAGGGTCAGCAGCGCATCCTTCAGCGTCGCCTCGCTGGAAAGCTTGCGCATCCCGACCGACTCGGCCTTGTTCGTCGGAACCTTCAGGGTCATCCGTTCCTTGTCGAAACGCAGGACGTAAAGCTCGAGCTTGATGCCGGCGATCTCGCTCGCCTGCACTTCGATGACCCGACCGACGCCGTGCTTGGGATACACGACGTTGTCACCCACCTGGAAGCTGAGTGCCTTCGCTGCCATTGGCCAATAGTTCCTTTCTGCGGCGTCAGGACCGGCCGGATCATCGCAGTACCCATGGGAAGCCCCAAACCGGCATGCAGCCGCAGGGTGCAAAAGCCCGGGCCGGATGCCGGACTAATCCGGCGGCAGCCTCAGGCGGGTCGGCAATGATCAGAACCAGTCTCGCGCGACGTCATCATGTTCATGGCGGATGCCCGGCAAGACCGTCAGGCACTCCGCCAGTTGGCGACACCCCGGAAGCTCAAGCCTGCCGTCGGCCTCCCGCTCTGCTGGGGGACAAAGGCCACCCTGCGGGAGATTGCGCTCACAGCGCCCGACTCCGACTTTCCAACGTTCCGAGGAGACAAGCTATAGCAGAAATATGACAGCAATTCTACCCTGAAGGGACCAAAGTGGCAGTCCGAGGGCTGAAACAGCCCCCCAAACTGCCCGTCACAGCCCGTCAGATGTCGTCATCCGGGTCGGGACCCGCCATCAGCGCATCCGAAACCCCCGCCGCATTGTCGCGAATCCCCGACTCGAGCTTCTTCGCCATCTCGGGATTTTCGATCAGGAACTTCTTCGCATTCTCGCGGCCCTGCCCGATCCGCGTGCTGTCATAGCTGAACCAGGCACCCGACTTCTCGACCATCCCGGCCTTCACGCCCAGGTCCAGGATCTCGCCCGTCTTGGAAATGCCGCTGCCATACATGATGTCGAACTCGACCTGCCGGAAGGGCGGCGCCACCTTGTTTTTTACCACCTTCACCCTGGTGGTGTTGCCGATGATGTCGTCGCGGTCCTTGATCTGCCCGGTCCGCCGAATGTCCAGCCGCACCGAGGCATAGAATTTCAGCGCATTCCCACCGGTCGTCGTCTCCGGGTTGCCGTACATCACGCCGATCTTCATCCGCAGCTGGTTGATGAAGATCACGATGCACTTCGACCGCGAGATGGAGCCCGTCAGCTTGCGCAGCGACTGGCTCATCAACCGGGCCTGAAGGCCGACATGGCTGTCGCCCATCTCGCCCTCGATCTCGGCCCTGGGCACCAGTGCCGCCACGGAATCCACCACCAGCACGTCGATCGCATTCGATCGCACCAGCGTGTCGGTGATCTCCAGCGCCTGCTCGCCCGTATCCGGCTGCGACACGATCAGATTCTCGGTGTCGACACCCAGCTTCTTGGCATAGATGGGGTCCAGCGCATGCTCGGCATCCACGAAGGCCGCCACGCCGCCGGCCTTCTGTGCCTCGGCAATCACATGCAGCGCCAACGTCGTCTTGCCGCTCGATTCCGGGCCATAGATCTCGATCACCCGGCCCCGCGGCAGGCCGCCAATGCCCAGCGCAATGTCCAGGCCCAGCGAGCCCGTCGAAATGGATTCGATCTCCAGCGTCTCGCGCTGGCCCAGCTTCATCGCAGAGCCCTTGCCGAATGCGCGATCGATCTGCGCGAGAGCTGCCTCGAGGGCCTTTTCCCTGTCCATCAAAACCCCATTCCAAACGCCCGGATCGGGCAGAGACCCCTGCCACCCGCCTAGCTGCGACAGGCTGGCTGTGCAAGCAGCGTACCCCTTTTGTTCTGACTGCGCAAGCACATCTCATGGGCGCCTCGGCACTGGCCTTCACGCCGCCGCATAACAGGTCGAATTCCGGCGCCGACCCTGGTCAGGCCAGCTGGCGGATTCGCTCTCCCAGCGTCTTCACCGTATAGGGCTTGGGCAGGAACCCCACGCCCAGCCCCGGCACGGCCACCCGAGCAGCCTCGTCAGCAAAGCCCGAGGTCAGCAGCACCGGCAGCCCTGGATGCAGGTCGCGCGCGACCTCCGTCAGCCCGATGCCGTCCATGCCCGGCATCCGGATGTCCGACACCAGCACCGCGGGCCGTTCCGTCTGCAGCCGCAGCAGCGCGGCCGCACCGTCGGCTGCCTGGCGCACCCGCCACCCCTGCCGCTCCAGCCCGCGCGCAACCGACATGCGCAGCAGCAGCTCGTCCTCTACCAGCAGGATCACCTTGCCGCCCGGCGCCCGGTCGGCCGGCCCCTGGTCCGCCAGCGCGTCGCACTCGGGCAGATAGATGGCAAAGCGCGCACCCCCCATCGGCGTGCGCTCGTTCAGCAGGAAACCGCCCGACTGCTTCACCAGGCCGAAGGCGCTGGACAGGCCAAGCCCCTGCCCGTTGCTGCGGGTGGTGAAATAGGGCTCGAAGATGCGGGCAGCCATCGCCGGGTCCACGCCCGGCCCATCGTCCTCCACGGCCAGCACGCCATAGGGCACCGCCGGCATGAAGCTGCGGCCGGTCTCGGGTCGCTCGCCCGGGGCGATCCGCGTCGAACTCACCCGGATCCGTCCCCGGCCACGGCCGCCATCCGATTCCATGATTGCGTCGCGCGCGTTCAGCACCAGGTTGATCGCGCTGCGCTCCAGCGCGGTCGGGTCCATCCGCACCTGCACCGGGTCCCCGCGCAGCAGCTCCAGCCGCACACGCGGGCCGGTCAGCGCAGCCAGAACCGGCTCCAGCCGGTCCAGCGCCTCGCCCAGCTCGGTGGTGACCGGGTTCAGCAGGTCCTGCCTGGAAAAGGCCAGGATCTGACGCACCAGCTCGCTTGCCTTCACGGCCTGGTCGACGATCGCATTCAGGTCGCGCGCATCCTCATTCGCCACCGCCCGCATCGACAGCAGCTCGGCCGTCGCCACGATGCCGCCCAACATGTTGTTCAGATCATGGGCAAGGCCCGCCGCGAGCAGGCCGACCGCCTCTGTCCGCAGCGGCTGGACCCCGGCGACCGCCGGGGGGCCATTCTTCTTGCCGGCATCCGCCGGGCGGCGTTCACCCGTACCGTTCCTCGATCCAGGGGTCTCCGACATTATGATATCCGCGAACCTCCCAGAAGCCTGGTCGATCGACGGCAGAAATCTCGATTCGTTTAATCCACTTGGCGCTTTTCCAGAAATAATAGCGGGGCACGATCACCCGCGCCGGCGCCCCATGCTCCCGGGTCAGGGGCACGCCGTCGTGGCTGTGGGCCACCAGGCAGTCATCCTCGGCGAAATGCGCCAGCAGCAGGTTGGTGGTATAGCCGTCATGGCTGTGCAGGATCACATGGCGCGCCTCGGGCCGCGGCTGCACCAGCGCCAGCAACACGCTCGTTTTCACCCCCTGCCAGCGGTTGTCGTACCGGCTCCACTGCGTCACGCAGTGGATGTCGGACTGGTCCTCGGCCTGCGGCAGGTCCATGAACTGCGCCCAGTCCAGGCCGATGGGATTGGCCACCGCGCCATCCACGTCCAGCCGCCAGGTCTCGGTCGGCACATGCGGCTGCACGCCCAGGTCCAGCACAGGCCAGTTGGTCACCAGCCGCTGCCCTGGCGGCAGGCGCATCTCCTTGTCCGGGTCGGTCTTCCCCGTGAGCAGCCGCCCTGCCCGCGCCCAGGCCTGCTTGGCGGCCGTCAGCTTCGCGTTGAACTCACCCATCCCGCTTGCCCCATTGCATTTGCACGAACGCCGCCACCACCGGTCTCAGGCCCCGGCGCCGGATGGCCCCGGCCTCTTGTGCAGCCTGTCGGCGGCCTTAGCCCGCCGGCGGCGCCGACGGTGCCAGCGCTGGCCCACCCACATGCGCCAGCCCAGGTGCACCGTCAGGAAGCCCACGATCGCACCCACCACGGCAAAGATCAGAAGGCCCAGGTATGTGGGCCCGGCCAGGTTCACCGCCCAGCCCAGCACCTGCTCCAGCCGGCCGGCCTCCGGCCCCAGCGCGATCAGCGTCTCGGTCTTCATGCCGA
>JBKDAC010000069.1:0-604 GCA_046316515.1 Sandaracinobacter sp.
ATCGCCGTGTAGCGCTGCACAAAGGCATCCCCCACCGGATAATCTGCCAGCATCTGCCGGATGTCGAAGGCTTCGAAATAGGTGGAAAAGCTCATGGTCTTGGTCCGTCGAGGCAATAGGAAAGGGGATCGTCGAACAGGCGCCGGTCGGTGCCGGGGGCGGCCAGTTCGCGCGCCAGCGCCAGCTTGGCAGCCGCACCGGCAGCGTCCAGTGGCACCTCGGGGCTGCCGAGCGTGGCCGGAATCGCGATGTCCTCGACGCGGCCGTTGCTCAGGTGCAGAATCAGGCGCTGCGGCCCCAGCGCATTGGGGTCGGCAGAGCCATCGGGCAACAGCGTCAGCAACCCGCCCAGTCGCCTGAGCGCAGGGTCGGCAAAGCTTTCGGGGGTGAAGGCACGCGGGTCGATCCGGCCATCGCGCAGCATCAGCGCCACCAGGAAAGTCAGGCACAGCCGTGCCTGCGCCGGCTGAAGAGTCTCGCCCCAGAGGCGGCCCACCAGCCGCGCGATCAGCGGGGGCACGAAGGCCTCGATCTTCACCAGATCACCGGGGCGCAAACTGCCCGCCAGCATCAGCCCCTGCAACACCCCCAGAACGCCATGGCT
>JBKDAC010000070.1:0-1861 GCA_046316515.1 Sandaracinobacter sp.
GTGGGAGGTGCCGTAGGTCATGGTGAAGCCGGCGGCGACGTCGAAGGGCATGTCGGCGGCCATCGGGATCACCTGCTGCTCTTGGGCCACGAACTGCTCACGGAAGGCACCATTGCCGATCATCGCGATCACTTTGTCGCCTACATGCAAGCGGGTGACGCCCTCGCCCACTGCATCGACCACGCCGGCGGCCTCGCCACCGGGGCTGAAGGGGAGCGGGGGTTTGAACTGGTAGAGGTTCTGGATGATCAGCACGTCGGGGAAGTTGACGCCGGCGGCATGCATGCGGATGCGCACTTCGCCCTTGCCAGGCTCGGGGGTGGGCTGATCCTGGATGACCAGCTTTTCGGGCGGCCCATGCTCCACACAAACAAGCGCTTTCATCTCAGTCTCCCTCGCTCCAATAGGGAGGGCATAAGCCGGTTGGCCGAGGGGAGGCAATGGTGGCGGGACGCCCGAAAATAACAGTGTTCGGGGCCGGGATGATCGGCCTGTACGTGGGCGGGCTGTTGGCTCGCCATGCGGAGCTGACGTTCGTGGGGCGGGCTTCGATGCTGGACCCGTTGACGGATGGCCTCAGGCTGACGGACGTGGACGGGATGGATCTGCAGCTGAGCGCGGGTGATTTCCGGGCGACGGTGGATGCGGCGGGGCTGGCTGGCGCTGATCTGGTGTTGGTGACTGTGAAGAGCATGGGGACGGCGGAGGCCGCAGCCGCAATTGCCGCCTACGCGCCCGGCGGGGTGGTGGTGAGCTTTCAGAACGGGGTTTCGAACCCGGATGTGCTGCGCGCGGCCCTGCCGGGGGCGACTGTGCTTGCCGGAATGGTGCCGTTCAACGTGGCGCAGCGGGGGCCCGCGCATTTTCACCGAGGGACTGGGGGCGGGCTGGCGGTGGAGGCGTCCGACGTGCTTGTGCCGTTCGAGGGGGTGTTTGCGGCGGCTGGCCTGCCGCTGGGGCAGAGTATGAACATATTGGGCGTGCAGTGGGGCAAGCTGCTGGTGAATTTGAACAATGCGATCAACGCGCTTTCAGGTGTGAGCCTGGCGGATGAGCTGCGGCAGCGGGATTTCCGGCGCTGCTGGGCGCTGTGCCTGGCCGAGGGCCTGCAATGCACGAAGGCGGCGGGAATCGAGCTTGTGGACCCGCTGCCGATGCCGCTGAAGCTGATGCCGCAGATCATGCGTCTGCCGGATGCGCTGTATCGCTATGTGCTGAGCGCGGGCAGCGGGGGCAAGGTGAAGGTGGACCCGCATGCGCGCAGCAGCATGGCGGATGACCTGGGCAAGGGCCGCGCGACCGAGGTGGACTGGCTGCAGGGCGAGGTGGTGCGGCTGGCGGAGAGGGTGGGCAGGCGCGCACCGGTGAATGCGCGGCTGGTGGAGCTGGTGAAGGCGGCGGAGAGTGGAGCGGCGCCGTGGGGGGCGGCGGCATTGCTCCGCGAGTTGACGGCGGCGCGGCGTGGAAGCAAGTAGCTGACAAAGCTTCTGTATTCGGCGATTTCGGCTGATATGTTTGGGTCGAAAGGTCAGGAAGGTCATGCGGAGTCAGGGGTGTGCGCGCAGGCGCGTTGCACGGAATGGGGCCTGTAGGACAGAGTCGTTTCACGGTGTTCAACAGGAGAAAGAGCAAGCCGGGAGGCTGGCAGATTTCGGGACTGTAGGACAGGTTATGTTTGGCGGGGCGTTTGGGGCACCAGGCGGGCCATGCGGCACATAGACTCTGTGCCTTAGGGCCCGGTTACCTGGACAGCGGCATTGTTGCGCCGTATGGGAGCGGGCGAGGAGCGGCTATGGGTCCAAACCCAATCAGTGAGCTGCTGCCGGTTTGATGGACACGAGGTTAGGCTACATTAGGGTGC
>JBKDAC010000071.1:0-6790 GCA_046316515.1 Sandaracinobacter sp.
CTTCCAGGTTCGGATCTGCCGACCGCGGATTTCCACTGTCTCCATCTCGAACGGTGCGCCGGGTGCCGTCAGCAGGGCAGTTGCCTCAGCAATAGACATGGCTGGCCAGTTGTTCGTCATTCGCATTCTCCCGCCCCCTTCTTGCCCAAGGCGACCAGCCGCGCAAAGCTAGCGAAACACCATCAGCCGAAGCTGCGGCGCAGCCCGCCGATCATGTTGAGCACGGCGGATGCCAGGGGCGCGGCAGCACGCGCGTGCAGGGCTGGGCGCGCGTGAAATGTTGCGCTAACGGGCGGCCATGCCCGCACCGCATCTCACGCTTATCGACGGCTCGGGCTTCATCTTTCGTGCCTATCATCGCCTGCCGCCGCTGACCGACCCGCAGGGCACGCCGGTGGGCGCCGTCTTTGGTTTCACGGCCATGCTGTGGAACCTGATCGAGGCGGCCCGCAAATCGCCCGAGGATGACTATCTGGCCGTCATCCTGGACGCCGGAAAGCAGAGTTTCCGCAACGAACTCTATGCCGACTACAAGGCGAACCGGCCCGAGCCACCGGAGGATCTGGTGCCACAGTTCCCGCTGATCCGGGCGGCGGTGAATGCGCTGGGAGTGCCCTGCATCGAGAAGCCGATGTTCGAGGCGGACGACCTGATCGCCTCATACGCCGAGGCCGCGATGGCAGCCGGCATGACGGTGACGATCATTAGCTCCGACAAGGACCTGATGCAGCTGATCCGGCCGGGCCTGACCCTTCTGGACACGATGCAGAACAAGCGCTTCGCGGAAGCAGAGGTGCTGGAGAAGTGGGGCGTTCCGCCCACCAGCCTGGCCGAGGTGCTGGCCCTGATGGGCGACAGCGTGGACAATGTGCCCGGCGTGCCGGGCATCGGCCCGAAGACTGCGGCCGATCTTGTCCAGCAGTTCGGCACTGTCGAAGGGGTGCTGGCCAATCTGGACAGCATCAAGCGGCCCAAGCTGCGCGAGAATCTGGAACTGCATGCCGAGGCCGCTCGGCTGAGCCGGATCCTGGTGGAGCTGAAGCGCGACATGCCGCTTGATCCGCCGCTGGCGGCGTTGAAGCTGGACCATCGGGAGGACCCGGAGAAGCTGGCCGCGTTCCTGGCCCGGCACGGTTTTCGCACGCTTCTGGCAAAGCTGGGAGACCTGGGCCGGGCGGCGGCAGACACGATCCAGAAGCCGAAGGCGGACGAGGCGGACGCGCCCGAGGATCCGCCGTTCGACCATGACAGCTATGAAACGGTGGTGACCGCTGAACGGCTGCAATGGTGGATCGCCGAGGCACGCCGGCTGGGCGTGGTGGCGTTCGACACGGAAACGACCAGCCTGAATGCCTGTTCGGCCCGGCTGGTCGGCTTCAGCCTGGCGATCGCACCTGGCACGGCCTGCTATGTGCCGCTTGTGCATGAGTCGGGCGAAGGGCTGCTGGCCGAGCGGATCGACCAGTTGGCGCCCGACGTGGCGCTGCCGCTGCTGAAGGGTCTGCTGGAGGACCCGGGCGTCCTGAAGGTCGGCCAGAACCTGAAGTATGACATGGTGGTGGTTGCGCGCCACGACATCGGGGTGGCCCCGTTCGACGACACGATGCTGCTGTCCTATGCGCTGGCTGCCGGCCAGCACGGGCACGGCATAGACGAGCTGTCGGAGCGGCACCTGGGTCACACCCCGATCTCGTTCAAGGACGTGGCCGGCACGGGCAAGGCACAGGTGAACTTCGCGCATGTGCCGCTGGACAAGGCCACCCGCTATGCCGCCGAGGATGCCGACGTCACGCTGCGGCTGTGGCAGCGGCTGAAACCGCGGCTGTGGCGCGAGAAGGTGACGCGGACCTATGAACTGTGTGACCGGCCGCTGGTGCCGGTTCTGGCGCGGATGGAGCGGCGCGGGATCAAGGTGGACAGGGCGGAACTGTCGCGCATGTCGACCGAGTTCGCCGGCGAGATGGTGCGGCTGGAGGGCGAGGTGCACGCCATTGCCGGCCAGCCCTTTGCACTGGGCAGCCCCAAGCAGCTGGGCGAGATCCTGTTCGAGAAGCTGGGCCTGCCCGGCGGCAAGAAGGGCAAGTCGGGCGCCTACAGCACCGACGTCACCGAGCTGGAACGGCTGGCCGCGCTGGACCTGCCTGGCGCCGAACTCTGCCGGAAGTTGCTGGACTGGCGGCAGGTGTCCAAGCTCCGCTCTACCTATACCGAGGCCCTGCAGCAGCAGATCAATGTCGAGACAGGGCGCGTGCACACCAGCTTCTCCATGGCGGTCGCCTCCACGGGGCGGCTGTCCTCGACA
Source organism: Sandaracinobacter sp. (assembly GCA_046316515.1). Taxonomy (GTDB): domain Bacteria; phylum Pseudomonadota; class Alphaproteobacteria; order Sphingomonadales; family Sphingomonadaceae; genus Sandaracinobacteroides. The sequence goes on from JBKDAC010000071.1 coordinate 2,303, forward strand.
GACCCGAATCTGCAGAACATCCCGATCCGCACCGACATGGGGCGGCGCATCCGCGATGCCTTTGCGGCGGAGCCGGGCAATGTGATCCTGTCGGCCGACTATAATCAGATCGAGCTGAGGCTGATGGCGCACATCGCCAACGTGCCCGAACTGAAAGAGGCCTATGCGACAGGGCAGGATATCCACGCCCTGACGGCGCGGCAGATCTTTGGCCTGGCACCCGATGCGCCGGTCGATCGCGACCTGAGGGGGCGGGCCAAGACCATCAACTTCTCGATCATATACGGGATTTCCGCGTTCGGGCTGGCGCAGCGGCTGGGCATTCCGCGGCCAGAAGCCGCCGATTTCATCGAACGCTACCTGGACCGCTATCACGGCATCCGGCGCTATATGGCCGAGACGATCGCCAGGGTGCGCGAGGACGCCTTCGTCACCACGCTCTACGGGCGACGCATCCATGTGCCGATGATCCGGTCGAAGGTGCAGTCCGAGCGCGCCGGCGCCGAACGGGCGGCCATCAACGCCCCTGTGCAGGGAACTGCGGCCGACATCATCAAGCGCGCGATGATCCGGATGGACGACGCGCTGGCCGAGGCCGGCTTGACGAGCACGCGCATGCTGCTGCAAGTCCACGATGAACTGGTGTTCGAGGTGCCCGAGGACGAAGTCGCAGCCGCGACCAAGGTCATCCGCACCGTCATGGAATCGGCGGCCGAACCGGCGCTCCGGCTCAGCGTTCCGCTGGGCGTGGAGATCGGGACCGGGCCGAATTGGGGAGCCGCACATTGAAAGCTGATTCACTGAAGACCATTGCTGCAGCTGCCCTGCTTCTGGGGGCCGGAGTCGCGTTCGCCCAGGCGTCGGCCACGCCGCCGGCAGAGCCTGCCGCCACCCAGGTTGCATCGCCCGCGGCGACCGAGGCCGCGCCACCTCCGCCGCCACCTGCGGACCCGTCTCTTCTGCCGATACGCAATGCGGTGGAATACGCGTGTGGCGATGGCCTTCTGGTGGTGCTGGAGCGGGATGCGGCCGCCGGCCTGATCCGCGGTGTGCGGGCGGGCGAGACCTTCACCCTGTTCGAACAGGTCGGGCGCACCCCGCCGCGCTTCGTGAACGGGTCCGATTCGGTCGACCTGGATGACGACACCGCGCAACTTCGGCGGGGCAAGACGGCGCGCCAGACGTGCCAGCGCATTCCCGCCCAGCCGACGTCGGGCGTAGTTTGGGGCACGCTCACGAAGCTCGACCGGATGGCCCTGCCGGCCGGAACGCGGGTGAAGGTGCTTGTGGTCGATGGCGCACGCATGGACGCACCGGCCGTGGAGCTGGGCTCGACGCTGATCACCACGACGGGCAACCAGGTGCCGCTGCATTATCTGGTGAAGTTCGACGCAGCCCGCACGGCTGGGCCCGCCAAGCCCATGCTGCAGGCGCGGATCGAAACCGCCAAGGGCGAGCTGATATACATCACCGACACGGTGAACGCGCTTCCCAACGAGACGACGCCTGCTTCGCCCATCGAGCTGCGGCTGGTTCGAACCGGCGGGCAGTGAGCGGCCTGCACGGCTGGCTGGTCGTCGACAAGCCGGTTGGCCCCACCAGCGCACAGGTGGTGGGCAAGCTGAAATGGGCCCTGCGCCAGGGTGGCCACGGCAAGGTGAAGATTGGCCACGGCGGCACGCTGGATCCGCTGGCGTCGGGGGTGCTGCCCATTGCGCTGGGCGAGGCAACCAAGCTGACCGGCCATCTGCTGAACGGGCCCAAGGCCTATCGCTTCACGATCCGATTCGGGACGGCAACGACCACCGATGACGCGGAAGGGGCGGTGGTGGCGGAAAGCCGAATACGCCCTGACCCGGACGCCATCCGCGCCGTGCTGCCGCGCTTCACGGGCCCGATTCGCCAGCGGCCACCGGCCTATTCGGCACTGAAGATAGACGGGGAGCGGGCCTATGCGCTGGCACGCGCCGGGGGAGCGCCGGAGCTGGCAGAGCGAGACCTGCTGATCCACGAACTGACGCTGCAGGAAACGACCGCCGAGACGGCAACGCTCGACGTCCGCTGCTCCAAGGGCACCTATGTGCGCAGTCTTGCACGCGACATCGCAGGGGCACTCGGGACCGTCGGGCATGTGGCCCTGCTGCGACGGACTGCGGCGGGGCCGTTCACGCTGGATCAGGCCATGAGCCTAGACAAATGGGTGGAACTCGTGCATGGGCCCGCGCCTGAACAGGCCTTTTTGCCGCTGACTGCCGGACTGGACGACATCCCGGCCCTGGCAGTCGAACCCCACGAGGCTGCCGTCCTGAAGCAGGGCAAACGCCTGATGGGGGCCCGTGTGAAGCCCGGCCAATATCTCGCCACCCTCGGGTCTGTTCCGGTGGCGATGGTCGTGGTTTCGGAACAGGACGTGACTGTCCTGCGGGGTTTCAACCTGACGTAGGAGAGACACGATGTCGATCACGCTGGAGCGCAAGGCTGCGCTCATCGCCGACAATGCCCGCGCCAGCGGGGATACGGGTAGCCCGGAAGTCCAGGTCGCCATCCTCACCGAGCGCATCCAGAATCTGACCGAGCACTTCAAGACCCACGCGAAGGACAATCACTCTCGCCGCGGTCTGCTGATGCTCGTGAACAAGCGCCGTTCGCTTCTCGATTATCTGAAGCACAAGGATCAGGCTCGCTATCAGGCGCTTATCGCCAAGCTTGGCCTTCGCAAGTAATCCCGAAGGGCGCCCAACCGGGCGCCCTTCCTTCATCCGGCGTCCGGGTATCCGGGCGCCTGGCGCGGCAGCGCCGCCCATGTCGGGCAAGAATGCAGATGGGGCCACTCGCCCCCAAAACGCTCCGCCGATCCCGGCGAGGCATGTCCGAACTGCCTCTGGCACATGGGTCAGGGGCTTGAGAAAGCACACTGATGTTTACCATTGCCAAGCAATCGATCGAATGGGGCGGCCGCACGCTGACCCTGGAAACGGGCAAGGTTGCCCGTCAGGCCGACGGGGCCGTGATGGCCACCTATGGCGAAACCGTTGTCCTCTGCGCAGTGACGGCCGCAAAGTCGGTGAAGGAAGGCCAGGACTTCTTCCCGCTGACCGTCCACTACCAGGAAAAATTCTCGGCTGCCGGCCGCATCCCGGGCGGCTTCTTCAAGCGCGAGCGCGGCGCGACCGAGCATGAGACGCTGACCAGCCGCCTGATCGACCGCCCCGTGCGCCCGCTGTTCCCCGAAGGCTTCTACAACGAAGTCAACGTGATCGCGCAGGTCCTCAGCTACGATGGCGAGAATGAAGCCGACATCGTGGCGATGATCGCCGCCTCGGCCGCCCTCACCCTGTCGGGCGTGCCCTTCATGGGCCCGATCGGCGCCGCGCGCGTCGGCTTCAAGGACGGGGAATATCAGCTGAACCCCACCAAGGAGCAGCTGAAGGAAGGCCGCCTGGACCTTGTCGTCGCCGGCACCCACGACGCGGTGATGATGGTCGAATCCGAAGCCAAGGAGCTTTCGGAAGACGAGATGCTGGGCGCCGTGATGTTTGCGCACCGCTCGTTCCAGCCGGTCATCAAGGGGATCATCGGCCTTGCCGAAAAGGCGGCGAAGGAGCCCTGGGAGCTGAAGCTGGCCGACGATTCGGACATGCTGGCGAAGATCCGCAAGGAAGTCGGCAAGGACATCACCGCTGCCTACAAGCTGACCAAGAAGTCCGCGCGTCAGCAGGCGCTGGCCGATGCCAAGGCGAAGCTGAAGCCGCTGTTCGCGGATGCCGACAGCGCAACCCAGCAGAAGGCCGGCAAGCTGTTCAAGAAGCTGGAGGGCGACATCGTTCGTGGCGCAATCCTGAAGGACGGCAGCCGCATCGATGGCCGGGACACCAAGACTGTCCGCCCGATCATCGGGGAAGTCGGCTTCCTGCCCCGCACCCATGGTTCGGCGCTGTTCACGCGCGGCGAAACCCAGGCGATCGTCAGCACCACCCTCGGGACGTCCGACGCCGAGCAGATGATCGATGGTCTGGACGGGCTGAAGTATGAACGCTTCATGCTGCACTACAACTTCCCGCCCTATTCGGTCGGTGAAGTGGGCCGCTTCGGGGCGCCGGGCCGGCGCGAGATCGGCCATGGCAAGCTCGCCTGGCGCGCCATCCACCCGATGCTGCCGTCGAAGGAAGAGTTCCCCTACACGATCCGCCTGCTGTCGGACATCACCGAGTCAAATGGCTCTTCGTCGATGGCGACCGTGTGCGGATCGAGCCTTGCCCTGATGGACGCGGGCGTTCCGCTGAAGCGGCCCGTTGCCGGCATCGCCATGGGCCTGATCCTGGAAGGCAAGGACTTCGCCGTCCTGTCCGACATTCTGGGCGATGAGGATCACCTGGGCGACATGGACTTCAAGGTGGCCGGCACGTCGGAAGGCATCACCAGCCTTCAGATGGACATCAAGATCGCGGGCATCACTGAAGAGATCATGAAGGTTGCGCTGGCCCAGGC
>JBKDAC010000072.1:0-1260 GCA_046316515.1 Sandaracinobacter sp.
GGCCATTGCCACCCGGCAGTTCGGCACCCTCGGGCGGCTTGGCATCCAGCAGAAGCAGGTCTGCGCCGGCAAACTGCCGGGCGGCAGCCGTGATGTCGACTGCGGTGCGGACCCCGACTGCCTTCCATACCGGCAGGCCGAAACGCGCCTTCAGTGCCGCAACGCGATCAGGTCCCTCGGCGCCTTGCAACTGGATCGCGTTCAGGCCGCCTGCGCCGACGGCTGCATCGAGGAGCGAATCATCGGCGTCGACGAACACGCCCACCTTCAGAAGGTGCGGTGCCCGGGCACCCAGTTCCCGCGCTTCGTCCAGCGAAAGGGCCCGCGGGCTTGGCGCATAGAAGTTGAAGCCGACGGCATCTGCGCCCGCGGACAGGGTCGCGACCAGCGCCTCGGGGGTCTTTACGCCGCAGATCTTCACCCGGCTGCGCATGAAGGTCAGAGTGTTGCGGCAATGGCGGCGGCTGCGGCCGCCGGGTCCGCCGCGGCCGTGATCGGGCGGCCGATCACAAGGATGCCGGCGCCTGCCGCCAGCGCCTGCGCAGGCGTCATCACCCGCTTCTGGTCGCCAAGGTCGGCGCCCGCCGGACGGATGCCGGGCACCACGAACAGGCCCTCGTGCCACGCGGCCTTCAGGGCTGCCACTTCGTGGGACGAGCAGACCACCCCGTCCAGGCCGGCTTCGCGGGAAAGTGCTGCAAGACGCAGGACCTGGGCATGCGGATCGCCGAATACGCCCATCGAGGACAGGTCGGCTTCGTCGAGGCTGGTGAGCACGGTGACCGCAATCAGGCGGGTTCCGGGGCGGCAAGCTTCGCGCGCGGCCTGCATCATCTGGAGTCCGCCGCCCGCGTGGACGTTGACGATTGCGATGTCGAGCACGGACAGCGACTTGAGCGCGCCGGCGACCGTGTTCGGAATGTCGTGCAGCTTCACGTCGAGGAACAGCGGCAGGCCGATACGCCCCATCCGGCGCACGCCCTCGGGCCCGTTCGCCATGAAGAATTCCAGGCCGAGCTTCAGCCCGCCGACATGTGGCGCGACGGTGCGGGCCAGACCTTCGGCATGGTCGAGGTCGGGCGTGTCGAGCCCGACATATACGGGGTTCGCGCCCACGGTCTCAGGTGCCTGGCGGCGGTGCTGGCGTCGGCACGGATTGTGCGGCCGGCGGGCGCAGCAGTTCCACCTTGGCCTGGGCCAGTTCCGTTTCCGTCTTGCCCAGGCTTGCCTCCAGCTTGGTGACCTTGCGCTTCAGCAGCA
>JBKDAC010000073.1:0-6582 GCA_046316515.1 Sandaracinobacter sp.
GGCACGCCGGCCTGGATCAGGGGAACTGTTGCCTTGGCGCCTTCGAAGCCGGGGGCCGCCACGGTGACGTCGAACGGCCCACCGATGCGCAGGTTGGGCGCCGAGAAGCTGCCCGAATTGTCGGTCGTCTGCACCGAGCGCGTACCCGAGGGAACGTGGGTGACTGTGACGGTTGCACCGGCAAGCGGCGCGCCATTCTCGTCCTGCACATCACCCCGTATCGTGCCGGTCACTTCCTGCGCATGGGCCGAGGTCGCAGCCAGCGCGAGAACCGAGGCCGATGCGCCAAGGCGGAGACCCGCCCACACCAGAGTCGAAAGCCGAAGTGCCATAATGGATAACCCCTCTTAAAAGTGCGCAACCGGCTGAAATTGAAATCAAAAATGGACGGACGAGGACATGTGCAGAAACCGAATCGCCGACACGCTGCAGTGCAGCACTGGTTAGTTCGGCAAATGACCGCCATATGTGACACTTCTGTGAAAGCCGGGCGGCAGTCTGGTTAAGGCTGGGGACAGGCAGGCGGTAAGTTTGCGCCTGTGTCCCGGCAGCAACAGAAATGGGCGCGCAGCAGGACGATTCAGGGAGAAGCGCGCTGATGGGGGGCAAGACCTCCCGGGCGCCGCCCGCAAGCGCGACCGCACGCCACGGCCAATGTAGCGTCCCGTCCGGAGGGCCTCGCCCGCGAGAACAAAAAACCGGGCGCCGCCCGCAAGCGCGACCGCGCGCCGCGGCCTGTGCCGCGCCCCGTGCGGAGCGCTTCGCGCGTGAGCACAAAAAAGGCCTGGTGGGCGGTGAGGGTTTCGAACCCCCGACCCTCTCGGTGTAAACGAGATGCTCTACCGCTGAGCTAACCGCCCATTTGCCTGTGCGCCCATTTGCCTGTGCGCGAAGCCCTGCTACGCCAACCGCGCCCCGGATTCAAAAGGGGAATAGAGCCAAGGTGAAGAGATGCCGCTGAACCCAGACCGCCTCGCCCGAATCGAAGGCTTTCTGAAATCCGCCTACATCGACACGGGCCGCTTGCCGGGAACCCTCGTCCGCGTGCTGCACAAGGGCGACACCGTGTACCAAAGCGTGTTGGGCCATGCCGATGTCGCTGCCGGCCGGCCTCTTTCCGACGACACCATCTTCCGCATCTATTCGATGACGAAGCCGATCACCTCCATCGCCCTGATGATGCTTGTGGAGGAAGGGAAGCTGCAGATCGACGACTCCGTCCACCACTATATCCCGGGCTGGAAGGATCTGCGCGTCTATGAGGGCGGCACGATCAAGACCGGCTGGCGCACGCGCCCCCCCGCGCGGCCCATGCAGGTGATCGATCTGCTGCGCCACACGGCCGGCCTTACCTATGGCTTCCAACTCAACACCAACGTCGATGCCGCCTACCGCCGCCTGGGGATCGGCGAGATCGAGAAGGGCGACATGACGCTGGAACGCATGATCGAGCTTCTCGGCACCCTGCCGCTGGAATTCTCCCCCGGCGAGGCGTGGAACTACTCCGTCGCCACCGATATCATTGGCTGGCTGGTGCAGGTGATTTCCGGCCAGCCTTTCGAAGAGTTCCTGGCCCAGCGCATCTTCCGCCCGCTGGGCATGGTCGACACCGGCTTCCATGTACGCGAGGGCCAGGGGCATCGCCTCGCCACCTGCTACCAGCCCACCGCCAAGGGCGGCATCGCGGTGCAGGACCAGGCGGAAACCTCCGGCTTCCTGAAGCCCCCCAGCTTCATTTCGGGCGGCGGCGGGCTGGTCTCCACCGCCGCCGACTATCTGCGCTTTGCCGAGGCGCTGCGCACCGGCAAGCCCCGCCTTGTCGGGCGCAAGACGCTCGAGCTGATGACGGAGAACCATCTGCCAGGCGGCAAGGACCTGCCCCAGGTCTCGCGCTCGGCCTTTTCCGAGGCCGCCTATGAAGGCGTGGGCTTCGGGCTGGGCTTTGCGACCACGACCGCCAGCCACAAGACGATGATCGCCGGCAGCAACGGCGATTATTTCTGGGGGGGCGCTGCCTCCACCTTCTTCTGGGTCGATCCGGCCGAGGAGCTGACGGTGCTGCTGCTAACCCAGCTGATCCCGTCATCCACCTGGCCGATCCGGCGCCAGCTGCGGACGATGATCTACGCGGCTGTTGAGTAATTTTCGCGCGCGCGGGCGCGCTTGCGGCTGCGCCGGTACTTGCGCTCACGGGCGAGGCCCTCCGCGGGGGCGCCGCGTTGGCGGCGGCGCGCGGGGGGAAGGCCGTTCCACAGTCCGCCCGCCTGCTTTAGCCAGGTCGTGAGGGGCCTGGCAGACAGTCGGACAGTGGAACGCTCAGGTGGGGAGACACTCGTCGGAACAACCGGTGCCGGGGCATGGCCCCGGACAGTCTGGACCGGGGTCAAGCCCCGGCGCGTGCCCTATATGCCTCTCGCATCTGGTCCAGGGGGACCAGATGTCCGCGACTTTCGATGTGCCAGAAGGTCCATCCGTTGCAGCTGGGCAGGCCCTGCACGGCCGCACCGAGCTGGTGGATGGAGCCAGCGCGGCCCACCTGGGCCCCGCCTTCCAGCGAAAGGGATCCATCGGCGCGCACCCGCGCCTTGTGCCGACGCTGCCGGTCGGTCAGCATCGCACCCGGCGACAGGAGGCCGGTTTCCACCAGCTGGCCAAAGGCGACACGGGGGGCAGCGCGCGCCTCGCCGGTGATCACCCGATCTTCCGGCGCCAGCGGCTGAATGGCATCGATCCGGGCCTGGGCAACCCGGGCATAGCGGGCCTCGCGCTCGATCCCGATCCAGTCCCGCCCCAGCCGCTTGGCAACCGCGCCGGTGGTGCCCGAGCCGAAGAAGGGATCCAGCACCAGGTCGCCCTCGTTGGTGGAGGCCAGCAGGATGCGGTGCAGAAGCGCCTCGGGCTTCTGAGTGGGGTGGGCCTTCACGCCGTCTACCTTAACCCGCTCTGTGCCCGAACAGATGGGCAGCACCCAGTCCGAGCGCATCTGCAAATCCTCGTTCAGGGCCTTCATCGCCTTGTAGTTGAAGGTGGGCCGCGCCCGCGGGCCCTTCGACGCCCAGATCAGCGTCTCGTGCGCATTGGTGAAGCGGGTACCCTTGAAGTTGGGCATCGGGTTCGCCTTGCGCCACACGATGTCATTCAGCACCCAAAAGCCCAGGTCCTGCAGGATCGTGCCGACACGGAAGATATTGTGGTAGGTGCCGATCACCCACAGACCGGCGTCGGGCTTCATCACCCGGTGCGCCGCCGCCAGCCAATCGCGGGTGAATCGGTCATAATCGGCAAAGCTGCCGAAGCGATCCCAGTCGTCGGTGACGGCATCGACATGGCTGCCGTCCGGGCGAGTCAGGTCGCCGCCCAGCTGCAGGTTGTAGGGCGGATCCGCGAACACGAGGTCCACCGATTCCGGCTCCATTGCCGCCATCGCGGCAATGCTGTCGCCCTGGATGATCTGGTTGCGAACCACGCGGATATCCCTCTCAAGCTTCGTGCCCTTAAGCTGGAGTCTCGGGGAATCTCTCGTCAAGTCATGGATTTATCATGGGGGCTTCAGGCGCTGACTCGGGATGCGTCCAGTGAGCCGCACATCACAATATGCTGAGTCCCGACGCCGTGCGCAGCCACAAGATGCTGCGCTGTTGCCCAAAAGACTCAGGTTGCAGTTTTCCCCGATTGGGCCGGCGCGCACAGCCGGGTGACGGGCGCAAACGAGCGGCGATGGTGCGGCGTGACGCCGTGCCGGCCCAGCGCGGCCAGATGTTCGGCGGTGCCATATCCGCGGTTCCTCTCCCACCCGTAATGGGGGTGATCGGCCGCCAGCTCGGCCATCAGCCGGTCGCGCCACACCTTGGCTGCGATGGCAGCCGCCGCGATCGAGGCGACGGTTGCATCCCCCTTCACGATGGCGCGCGCCGGAGGGGTAATTCGGGGCAGCGCATTGCCATCGACCAGCACCATCGCCGGCGGGCCCACCCGCGCGGACAGCGCCTCGACCGCGCGGGCCATGGCGAGAAGGCTTGCCGTGCGGATGTTCAGCGTGTCGATCTCGGCGACGCTCGCCATCCCGAAAGCCACATGCTCCAGCGCGGCGGCGATCCGGTTGCGGCGGGGTTCCGGCACAGCCTTCGAATCGGCCAGGCCCAGGGAAACAAGGCCCGGAGGCACCTGGTCGCAGTTCAGGCAGACGGCGGCGGCCACTACGGGCCCGGCAAGCGGGCCCCGGCCGACTTCATCGACCCCGAAGACGAGGCCGGTGAATTCCGCCTCGATCCCCCAGCCAAGGCCTTTCATCGCACGGCGAAGTTGTGGCCCAGTGGCCCATGCCCTGCGCCCAGGCCAGGCGCCGCGAGGATCGCCGCAATCAGATAGGCGCGCGCGCGCTCCACCGCGGCGGCAAGCGGCAGGCCGGCGGCAAGGCCGGCGGCAACCGCGCTCGCCAGCGTGCAGCCGGTGCCGTGGGTGTGGGCCGTGTCGATGCGGGGGCTTTCAAAGCGCTGCTGGCTGTTGCGCGTGACCAGCCAGTCGACGACCGTCGCATCCGCGAGGTGGCCGCCCTTCGCCAGCACGGCGGCTGGGCCCTGGGCCAACAGCTCCTGTGCGGCAAGCAGCAGGTCGGCCTCGTCGATGACCTCGGTGTCGGTGAGCACCGTCAGTTCCGGCGCATTGGGCGTGACGACCGTTGCGCGCGGCAGAAGCAGGCCCGCAAGCGCGCCCACGGCTGCGTCCTCCAGCAGCGGGGAGCCGCCCTTGGCAACCATCACGGGGTCGAGCACGATGGGCACCGTCACGCCCACCAGTGCGCCGGCCACCGCCTCCACCGTGGCGGCGTCGCCAAGCATTCCGATCTTGATCGCGTCGGCGCCGATGTCGTCCAGCACGGCGCGGATCTGCGCCGCCACGATCTCGGGCGGCACCGGGTGGACGGCGCTGACGCCCAGCGTGTTCTGCACGGTGATAGCAGTGACGGCCGTCGCGGCATAGCCGCCCAGCAGGGTGATGGTCTTGATGTCGGCCTGAAGCCCCGCACCGCCGCCCGAATCCGAGCCGGCGATGATGAGGACCCGGGGGAGGCGCGAGGAACCTGGGCTCACGCGGCCTTCGCCACGGCGTTGCACACCGCATCGACCGTGCGTGCCACCAGCGCCTCGTCCTCGCCCTCGGCCATCACGCGGATCAGCGGCTCGGTGCCCGACTTGCGCACAAGCAGGCGGCCACGCCCTTCCAGCGCCTTTTCGGCCGCCGCGATCGCCGCCTTCACCCCGTCCATTTCCAGCACGCGGGGTTCCTGCTTCACATTCTTCAGCAGCTGCGGCCAGGGGGTGAAGCTGTTCAGCGCCTCGCTCGCCCGCCGACCGGTGAACACCAGCACGGTCAGGATCTGCAACGCCGCCAGCAGGCCATCGCCTGTGGTGGAGTGGTCGGCCAGGATGATATGGCCGGATTGCTCGCCACCCACGTTGCAGCCCTTGGCGCGCATCGCCTCCAGCACGTGGCGATCGCCGACCGGCGTGCGGATCATGCCCATGCCCAGCCCAGCAAGATAGCGTTCCAGCGCGATGTTCGACATCACCGTCGTCACCAGCGCGCCGCCCTTCAGCGTGCCTTCGGCCTGCTGCTGCCGCATGATCAGCGCCATGATCTGGTCGCCGTCCACCACGCGGCCCGTTTCATCCACCACGATGAGCCGGTCTGCGTCGCCATCCAGCGCAAGGCCGATGTCGGCACCCTCCTCCACCACCTTGCGCGCCAGCGCTTGCGGGTGCGTTGAGCCGACCCCCGCATTGATGTTCATACCATCGGGACTCGCGCCGATCGTCGTCAGGTCGGCGCCAAGCTCCCACAAGGCCTCGGGCGCCACGCGATAGGCGGCGCCATGGGCGCAATCCAGCACCACCTTCAGCCCGTCCAGCCGCACGCCGTCAGGCACGCTGGACTTCACGGCATGGATATAGCGCCCGCGGGCGTCATCGATCCGCCGCGCCCGGCCGATGCGGTCCCCCACGGCGCGTGTGCAGTCGCCGTCGATCAGGGCCTCGATCGCCTCTTCCTGGGAATCGCTCAGCTTGTAGCCATCGGGGCCGAACAGCTTGATCCCGTTGTCGTGGAAGGGATTGTGGCTGGCCGACAGCATCACGCCGAGGTCGGCGCGCATCTCCCGCGTGAGCATCGCGACCGCTGGCGTCGGCATCGGACCCACCTGCACCACGTCCATGCCCACGCTGGTGAAGCCCGCCGTCAGCGCCTGTTCCAGCATATAGCCCGAAAGCCGGGTGTCCTTGCCGATCAGCACCCGGTGCTTGGTCGGCCCGTCCAGGAACAACGTGCCTGCCGCCTGGCCCACCTTCATCGCCAGTTCCGGCGTCATCTTCGGGCCATTGGCGGCCCCGCGGATTCCGTCCGTTCCGAAATAGCGCTTTGCCATACCCGCCTCGCTTCGTAGTTGAGGGCATTAGGCACGCTCAAAGGCGAGAGGCAAGGATGGAACGACGCAGATTGGGTAGCCTCGAGGTCTCTGCACTCGGCCTCGGCTGCATGGGCATGGCGGGCACTGCGGGCATGGCCGCCATGTACGGCCCCGTGGAC
>JBKDAC010000074.1:0-2904 GCA_046316515.1 Sandaracinobacter sp.
GGCTGATTGTGATCACGGCCTTCATCTCGCCCTTCCGGGCCGAGCGCGAGATGGTGCGCGCGATGATGGATCCGGGCGAATTCATCGAGGTGTTCGTTGACACGCCACTGGCCGAGGCGGAGCGGCGCGACGTGAAGGGCCTCTATGCCAAGGCGCGGGCCGGCACGCTGAAGAACTTCACCGGCATCGACAGCCCCTATGAACCGCCCGAGACCCCCGAGCTGCGCATCGACACCACGCAGCTGACCCCGGAGGCGGCAGCCGAGCTGATCGTGGAGCATCTGCTGGGCCGCTGAGCGGGGTCAGCCCCCATCGAGGCCCCCATCGAGGCCCCCGGTGTTGTGGACCCCGGTGTTGTGGACCCTGGCGCACATGCGGGCGCTGGCACCGGGAATGGCGAGGGTCAGGTCCTCCAGGTGCATGGCGAGGGCCATTTCATCCTCGAGGACAAGAATGCGGGCCGGGATTGCCGCGGCTGCGGCACGGAATTCCCGGTGCCGCTGTCGCGATGATGGGGCTCTTCCTCTTTCTGCAGGGTGGCTGCCGACTTGGCTTCCACGGATTTCTACAGCCCGCGCACGGTGCGCCATCCGGCCAGGAGCCGGTTCGTCTTTGCAACCGGGATCGAGTGCAGCACGCCGGTGATCGCCGGGCCGACGCATCTGCGCTATGGGCCCTTTTCGATCATCCGGGGCATGGTCTGACCCGGCGTTGCGCGGGGTTTCGGGGGGAGGCCGATGGTGGGCGCGACAGGGATTGAACCTGTGACCCCTGCCGTGTGAAAGCAGTGCTCTACCGCTGAGCTACGCGCCCGCTACCATCGAAGAGAGGCGGCGGGTAAGGGATGGCCCGCCGCCTGTCAAGCAGCGCTCTATTGGCGCCCGCCAGCCGCCAGCCGCCCTGCGCCCCCCGCCCAACCGCCCGACATCGTCAGACTTGGGGTGGTTGGGCGGTGGGTGGTTCGGGCCATGAGGCCCGCAGAATCAATGGGTGGTCGGCGCCGCTGGCACGGGCGGTGTGGTCGGCGTTGCCGGGGCGGCTGCCTTTTCGTCCGTATCCGTCCACTCGATCGGCTCGATCGGGCGGGTGAAGGCGACCTTCAACACCTCGTCCACATGGCTGACCGGGATGATCGTCAGCCCCTCGCGCACGTTCGCCGGCACATCCTCCAGGTCCTTCTCGTTCTCGGCCGGGATCAGCACGGTGGTGATGCCGCCACGCAGAGCTGCAAGCAGCTTTTCCTTGAGGCCGCCGATCGGCAGCACCCGGCCGCGCAGCGTGACCTCGCCTGTCATCGCGACGTCGCGCTTCACCGGAATGCCGGTCAGTGTGGAGACGATCGAGGTGACCATGGCGATGCCGGCCGACGGGCCGTCCTTGGGTGTGGCGCCTTCGGGCACATGGACGTGCACATCCTTCTTGGTGAAGGTCGTGGGGTGGATGCCATAGGCGGCCGAACGGGCCTTCACGAAGCTGAAGGCGGCGGTGATCGATTCCTTCATCACCTCGCCCAGCTTGCCGGTCGTGCTGATGATGCCCTTGCCTGGCACGGTGACGGATTCGATCGTCAGCAGGTCGCCGCCGACCGAGGTCCAGGCGAGGCCTGTCACCATTCCGATCTGGTCTTCTGCCTCGGATATGCCGAAGCGGTATTTGCGCACGCCGGCGAAGTCCTTCAGCGTCTCGGCCGTGACGGTGACGCTGTCGGCCTTCTTTTCCAGGATCTGGCGCAGCGATTTGCGGGCGAGCTTGGCCAGCTCGCGTTCCAACGTGCGGACGCCGGCTTCGCGGGTGTAATAGCGGATGAGGTCGCGCAGCGCCTCGTCCTCGACCGCGAATTCGTGCGGCTTCAGGCCATGCGCTTCGAACTGCTTGGGCAGCAGATGGCGCTTGGCGATCTCCACCTTCTCGTCCTCGGTATAGCCCGAGAGCTGGATGATCTCCATCCGGTCCAGGAGGGCGGACGGCAGATGCAAGCTGTTGGCCGTGGTGACGAACATGATGTTCGACAGGTCGAAATCGACTTCGAGATAGTGGTCATTGAACTTGTTGTTCTGTTCGGGATCCAGCACCTCCAGCAGGGCGGATGCCGGGTCGCCCCGGAAATCCTGGCCCAGCTTGTCGATTTCATCCAGCAGGAACAGCGGGTTGGACGTGCCGGCCTTTTTCAGGTTCTGCACGATCTTGCCCGGCATGGAGCCGATGTAGGTGCGGCGGTGGCCGCGGATCTCTGCCTCGTCGCGCACGCCGCCCAGCGACTGGCGGATGAACTCGCGCCCCGTCGCCTTGGCGATCGAGCGGCCGAGCGACGTCTTGCCGACGCCCGGAGGGCCGACGAGGCAGAGGATCGGGCCCTTCAGCTTGTTGGTGCGGGCCTGGACCGACAGATATTCGATGATCCGGTCCTTGACCTTTTCCAGCCCGAAATGGTCTGCGTCCAGCACCTTCTGCGCCTCGACGATATCGCGCTTCACCTTGGACTGCTTGCCCCAGGGCAGCGCCAGCATCACGTCGAGCCAGTTGCGGACGACGGTCGCCTCGGCTGACATCGGGCTCATCGCCTTCAGCTTCTTGACCTCGGTCAGCGCCTTCTCGCGGGCTTCCTTCGACAACTTCACCTTGCGGATGCGGGCCTCGTACTCGGCGGCCTCGTCGGCTCCGTCCTCACCATCGCCCAGCTCGCGCTGGATCGCCTTCAGCTGCTCGTTCAGATAGTATTCGCGCTGCGTCTTCTCCATCTGCCGCTTCACGCGGTTGCGGATGCGCTTCTCCACCTGCAGCACGCCGATCTCGCCCTCCATGTGGGCGAAGACCTTCTCAAGCCGCTGGTTCACCGATGGGATCTCAAGCAATTCCTGCTTGTCGGGAATCTTGAGGCCGAGATGCGCGGCGACGGTGTCGGCG
>JBKDAC010000075.1:0-3118 GCA_046316515.1 Sandaracinobacter sp.
GGAAAGTGTGTATAGGTCAAAAGCCTATCGTGGGTTCGAATCCCACCCGCTCCGCCAACTATCTGAGATATATGCGACCACTTCCCAGGTCGCACTTTTCTGCCCGTATTTCCGAGGCTTTGCAGGACAGGCTTGACCTGAGCCTGCTCAGAACGCTGTAGAAATGGGCCAGAACGCCCGGGTTTCTCAGTCGCTGATTTCGGAGGTCGGGAAGTGGTTCTGGGGCCTCAGCCGCGCGAGGCGGCGACACCGAGCAGCCGGTGCTGCTTGGCCCAGAATGGCGCGATGCGCTTCACGTCCTTGAGCCGATGAAGGTTGAGCTCGGCTGGCGCTTCGCCGGAAAGGATCGCATCCACGATCGCGGGCGAGAGGAACGCCAGACGCAGGATGCGATCGACGTGGGAGGGATTGGCGCCTTCGAGGGCAGCGAGGCCTGTGACACTGAGACTCGGGTCGGCCTGCAGCTGCTTCCACCAGGTCCGCCCCTTCACGATGGCAGCAACCAGTTTCTGATCGACCGGTCCTTCTGAAGCATGCTGTCCGGTCTCAAGCACGAACCGCACCGCAAGACCGGTCCGACGGATGCGCGCCGGGATCATGATACGGAATGCGTCAGCGGCTAAAGTGCTGCTTTCCAGTCCAAGCTCGCTTCCCAAGGGCGCCGGATCTAGCGCAAGTTCCAACGCATCTTCTTGGACCGTCACGCACTGGACTATGCGCCCAAGCAGGGTCTGGACAGGCAGTCCCCGTTTGCCATCGAGCGTAGCAACCATGGCCCCTGCATTTTTCACGAGCGCTGCGACCTGGCGCGGGCCGTCGGTCGAAGAGCCGAGCCGTCGAGACAGGGCAATGGAATCTCTCAACTCGGCGATGATCGCCCGGACTACCAGTTGCTCCAACTCCTTCGCAGGAATCCGAATGCCGTTGGGACCGTTGGCGCTGGCGTCGTTGGCGGGCAGCCCATGCTGCAGGTGTCGGCTGACATAGTAGCGGTACCGCACCTTGCCCTTGCAGGCATGGGTTGCGACCAGTGGCTCACCATCCTGATCGACGATCTTGCCCGCGAGCAGGCTGGGGTCCTTGACCGTCGGCGCCAGTTGCACGCCTTGGCTGTTGTCGGCGAGCTGTGCCTGGACGCGGTCCCAAGTATCACGATCGACGATAGCCGGGTGGTTGCCGGGATAGGTCTTCGACCCATGTCGGATCTTGCCGATGTAGAGCGGGTTCTTCAGCAGGTTGTAGAGCTGAGCCCGACCGAACGAGGTGCCGCCGAAGGTGCGGCCTGCTGAT
Source organism: Sandaracinobacter sp. (assembly GCA_046316515.1). GTDB lineage: Bacteria > Pseudomonadota > Alphaproteobacteria > Sphingomonadales > Sphingomonadaceae > Sandaracinobacteroides. The sequence continues at coordinate 1,291 of JBKDAC010000075.1, forward strand.
GTGGTCCTCTTGGGCTGACGGATGCCTTCCCGGACAAGTTCGTCGTGCAGCGTCCGAACGGTTCCAAGTTCGAGATAGCGCTGGAAGACGTGGCGCACGATTCTGGCGTCCTCTTTGACGACGGCTAGACTGCGCCCATCTGGTCGATAGCCGATAGGCGGTGTTCCGCCCATCCACATGCCGCGCTGCTTGGAAGCGGCGATCTTGTCCCGGATCCGCTCTGCGGTGACCTCTCGCTCGAACTGGGCGAACGAGAGAAGCATGTTGAGGGTCAGCCGCCCCATGCTGGTGGTGGTGTTGAACGACTGGGTGACGGAGACGAAGCTGACACCTGCCTTGTCGAACGCCTCGACCAGCTTCGCGAAGTCCAGCAGGCTGCGGGTCAGGCGATCGACCTTGTAGACGACGACATTGTCGATGAGGCCGGACGCGATATCGGCGAGAAGAGCCTTCAGCCCCGGCCGTTCGAGCGTTCCTCCGGAGATCCCGCCATCATCATAGCGGCTTTTGATCAGCACCCAGCCTTCACTGGCTTGGCTGGACACATAGGCAGCACAGGCTGCGTGCTGGGCATCAAGGCTGTTGAAATCCTGCTCCAGCCCTTCTTCCGAGGACTTGCGGGTGTAGATGGCGCAGCGGATGGCCTTCATGCGGCATCCTTCCGGTCACGGAGGCCAAAGAACTTCGGACCAGACCATTGGGTGCCGGTGATGATGCGGGCCACCTCGCTGAGGCTTCGCCAGGTCCTGCCGTTCCACTCGACCTCGCCCGCCTCGTTGACGGTCACCACATGGGCGACCCCGTTCCAGACCCGCACCAGACGCATCCCAGGACGGGTCGTACGTAGCCGGGTCACCTTCGCAGCCGACCGCCCAGCTGCAGCGAAAGCCTCGAGCTGCTTCACGGAGGCCACCGACAGGCCGCCGATCGCTTTCTCCTGCATCGCATAGGCGAACGCCAGGCGCAGGAGCCCTGCGCTCACCTTAGGCGGATCGGACTTCACCCGGGTCCGCCAGAGGTGGCGCAGGGCGTCCAGGTGCATCCTGGAAAGCGCGTCGATCTCGGCTTCGAGGTCGACCTTGGCCATCAGACTGCCGCCTCGACCGGATGGGCCTCGATCGCGAACCGGGTCGTTCCATCGACCTTCTCGCGCGTGATGGTCAGCCCCTGCTTCCGGAGGCCGGTCATGCCGGCGCGGACGCTGTGCGGTTGCCAGCGGGTGGCAGACACCAGCTCGTCGAGAGAGACGCCTTCATGGCGAGAGAGCAGACTACGGATCAGCTCGAGCTTGCTTGGTTGGCGAGAATGGTTGGGTCCTGCCTGCGCTTCGATTGTAGCGATGGGCTGCGGCAGCGCAATCTTCGACATAGTGTCCGCAGAGCGGGCGCTCGCCTTCGGCTTGCTGTTGGTCATGGGTGGTCTCCTCACATGGGAACAGCGTCGTGCTGCTCCCACCACCCGAAGCCCCGAGGTCTATGACCTCCAGGGGCTGCACGCTCGCGACTCACCCGCCTGGCGCCCAGTCAGCAATGCTTGGTTGCGGGGGGAAGTCGAGGGGGCAGCGACGTTCACTTACAGATCAACGGAAGAAACAGGATCGATCATCCGCCATCGTTGCCACCAACAGGCTGCGGTCAAGGAAAAGGTTTCTCATCTCACAGCTCGTTTCAGCGATCAGCAAGCAACCATGGCATGTCCGTCGTCAGAACATTTGGCACAGGTTGCGGCGTAGCTTAGCGGAGTGCGGGCCTCGTCTGGGGGTTGATGTTAGGCGGCGAGCTTGCGGTGTTGCAAGCGCCGATGCTCGATAGTCTGTCGCTTGAGCCTT
>JBKDAC010000076.1:0-10637 GCA_046316515.1 Sandaracinobacter sp.
GCGATATCCAGCAGCTGGTCATAGGCAAGGTCGGGCGTGTCGCGCAGGATCTGCAGCACGGCAGCCGCACAGTCTCGCTGCACCAGCAGGGTGAGTTCGCCAGAGGCTTCGGCCGCGTCGATCACATGCTCGCCCAGCACGGCAAGCGCACGCTCGGCAACACCCTGGTTGCCGCCGACGTCTGGCAATTGGCTCGTCATATGTGGCCCTACCGCTCGAACGTGCCCTGGCGGCGGATCTTCCGCTGCAGCGCCAATCTGCCATAGAGCAGAGCTTCGGCGGTCGGCGGGCAGCCCGGCACATAGATGTCGACCGGCACGATCCGGTCACAGCCGCGCACCACGGAATAGCTATAGTGGTAATAGCCACCGCCATTGGCACAACTGCCCATTGAGATCACGTAGCGCGGCTCGGGCATCTGGTCGTACACCCGGCGCAGCGCAGGGGCCATCTTGTTGCACAGCGTGCCGGCCACAATCATCACGTCGGACTGGCGCGGAGACGCGCGCGGCGCGGCACCGAACCGCTCCATGTCATAATCCGGCATGGAGGCATGCATCATCTCGACCGCGCAGCAGGCAAGGCCGAAGGTCATCCACCATAAAGAACCGGTGCGCGCCCAGGTCGTCAGGTCCTCGAGGCTGGTGACAAGGAAGCCCTTGTTCGACAGCTCGGATCCGACATCGGCAAAATACTGGTCCTGCCCGGCAGGGTTGCGGGCCAGCGGGTTGCCGTCCGGGCCCAGAAGGCCGCCGGGGGCGGCTGGAAGAATGGTCGTGCTCATTCCCAGTCCAGAGCTCCCTTCTTCCATTCATAGATGAAGCCGATGATCAGCACGCCCAGAAACAGCATCATAGAGGCCCAGGCGAACACCAGGTCGGGGCCCATATGCTTCAGGCTGACCGCCCAGGGGAACAGGAAGGCGACTTCCAGGTCAAAGATGATGAACAGGATCGACACCAGGTAGAAGCGCACGTCGAACTGGCCGCGCGCCGACGAGAAGGCGGGAAAACCGCTCTCATACTCGGTCAGCTTGTCGGCATAGGGCTTGTTGGTGCCCGCCACGTTGGACACCAGGATCGGCAACCCCACGAACACCAGGGCGAACGCGATGGCGACCCCGAAGAAGAGCAGGATCGGGAGATACTCCCGGCCGATGGCGGCGAGGTCTGGGGCACTCGAAAGCATGCGGGGTCTCTAGGGAAGGCGACGAGTCGCGGCAAGCCTTGCAGGGGTCGCATGACCCATGGAAAGGCCATGCCAAATGCGCATGGCTGCCATTCAGCGCAGCGCGTTCGCGATGATCCTGTGCAGGCGCGAGTGAATCTGGTCGTTGGCGGCAATCAGTTCCCGCCGCTCAACCATCTTTTCCCCGCCCCGGAAGTCCGAAACAAAGCCGCCGGCTTCCTTCACCAGCAGCATCCCGGCAGACACATCCCAGTGGGACAGCCCCTGTTCCCAGAAGCCGTCGAAGCGGCCGGCTGCCACCCAGGCGAGATCGAGGCTGGCCGCCCCGAAGCGGCGCACGCCGGCCACTTCCGGGATCACCTTGTTCAGGATGGTCTCGAACTGCCCCTGGTCGCCATGGCCCTTATAGGGAATGCCGGTCGCCAGCAGCGCTTCCGACATATCGCCCCGGCCAGAGACGCGCAGCCGCGCATTGTGCAGCCAGGCACCGCGCCCGCGCTCGGCCCAGAAGCTCTCGTCGGTCAGCGGCTGATACACCATTCCGGCCACGCAGACGTCCATATGCTCCACGCCGATCGAGATGGCGAAGTGCGGGATGCCGTGCAGGAAGTTCGACGTGCCATCCAGCGGATCGATCACGAAGCGCGGGGAATTTTCCTCCTCGCCCGGGATCTCGCCGCCCTCTTCCAGCAAAAAGCCCCAGCCCGGGCGCGCCCGGCGGAGTTCCTCGACCAGCGTCGCCTCGGCCGCCTTGTCGGCCTGGCTCACGAAATCGGCCGGCCCCTTGCGCGACACCTGGAGCTGCGAAACCTCGCCGAAGTCGCGGCGCAGCTTGGGCGCAGCCTTGCGGCACGCCCGCTCCATGACGGTGATGATCGCCGATTGGGACAAATCAGTCCGCTCGGCGAACGTAGGCTTGTTCGTAGACGTCGACCACGATCCGCGTGCCCGAACCGATGTGCGGCGGCACCATCACGCGAACGCCGTTTTCCAGCACAGCCGGCTTGTAGGACGACGAAGCCGTCTGACCCTTCACCACAGCGTCAGCCTCCACGATCAGGGCTTCAACCTGCTCGGGCAGCTGCACCGAAAGCGGGCGCTCCTCGTAAAGTTCCATGGTCACGTCCATACCGTCGGTCAGGAAGGCGGCTGCGTCGCCCAGCAGATCCTTGGGCAGGGTCACCTGATCGTAGGTCAACTTGTCCATGAACACCAGGTTGTCGTCCTCATCATACAGGAACTGGAAGTCCTTGGTGTCGAGGCGCACGCGCTCCACCACTTCGGCCGAGCGGAAGCGCACATTGGTCTTCCGCCCGTCGATCAGGTTCTTCATTTCAACCTGCATATAGGCGCCGCCCTTGCCAGGCTGGGTGTGCTGCGTCTTCACCGCACGCCAGATGCCGCCTTCATATTCGATGATGTTGCCGGGACGGATGTCCACGCCGCTGATCTTCATGGGTCACCTTGACTGATGGAAAGAGCGAAAGAGTGCGCGGGCCCTTAGCCGGTCGGGGCCCGCTTCTCAAGCGTCTCCGCCCACCCGTCAGTTCGCCGGGAAGCCCCGCTTCTTCAGCAGCGCCCCCACATCCGGGTCCCGCCCGCGGAACGCCCTGTAGGCCTCCGCCCGGTCGCTCTCGTTCCCCGTCTGCAGCAGAATGGTCCGGAACCGGTCGGCGACGCCCTTGTCCCACACGCTCCCGGCCTCCTCGAAGGCAGCCCAGGTGTCGGCATCCATCGTCTCCGACCAGAGGTAGGAATAATAGCCCGCCGAATAGCCGTCGCCCGAAAACAGGTGGCCGAACTGCGGCAGCCGGTGCCGCATCACGATCTCCTTCGGCATGCCGATCGCGGCCAGCGTCTCGCGCTCGAAGCTGTCCGGCTCCACCACACCGTCCGCCCTGGTGTGCAGCTTCATGTCGACGATCGCCGACGACAGGTAGGAAACGGTCGCATAGCCCTGGTTGAAGGTCTGCGCCTTCTCGATCTTGTCCACCAGGGCGGCGGGCATCGGCTCGCCCGTCTTGTAGTGCTTCGCGAACTGGTCCAGCACGTCACGCGTCAGAAGCCAGTTCTCATTCACCTGGCTCGGATACTCCACGAAATCCCGCGGGGTGCCCGCCAGCCCAGGATAGGTCACGTCCTGCAGCAGGAAGTGGATCGCGTGGCCGAACTCGTGGAACAGGGTCTTCGCATCGTCATAGCTGATCAGCACAGGCTCGCCCGGGCCTGGCTTGGCGAAATTGTTGTTGTTGGAAACCAGCGGGGTCTGCACCGTCGGGAACCGCCGCTGGTCGCGATAGGTCGTCATCCACGCGCCCGACCGCTTGCCCGTGCGGGCGAAGTCGTCGCGATAGAACAGCCCCACATGCCTGCCGTCGCGCGTCACCTCATAGACGCGCACGTCCGGGTGGAACACGGGCACCGTCCCGGTGATCTCGGTGAACTTCAGCCCATAAAGCCGCTCGGCGGCCCAGTAGCTGGCCGCAATCATGTTGTTCAGCTCGAAATAGGGCTTGGTCTCGGCTTCCGAGAGGTCATAGCGCGCCTTGCGCACCTTCTCGGCAAAATAGAGATAATCCCAGGGCTGGATCTCGTGGCCGGCGATCTTCGCCATGTCGGCCACCTCTTCCTTCACCCGCGAAACCGCCGGCCCCCACACGCGCAGCATCAGCGCCTCGGCCTTCGCCGGCACCACCGCCATGGTGTCGGCCATGCGCAGGTCGGCATGCGTGGGATAGCCCAGCAGCTTCGCGCGCTCGGCCCTCAGCTTCACGATCCGCGCAATGGTGGCGTTGGTGTCGTTGGCGTCGCCATTGTCGCCCCGGTTCACGAAAGCGCCCCACACCCGCTCGCGCATGCTCCGATCGTCGGCAAAGGTCAGCACAGGGTCCACGGCCGACCGCGTGTTCACGATGGCATAGCCCGCCAGCTTGCGCTCCTCGGCCGCGGCACGCGCCGCAGACTTCACACCGTCGGGCACGCCCTTCATCTCGGCCTCGGTCGCCGAAGTCCAAGTCTCCTCGTCCTTCAGCAGCTTCTGGTTGAAGTCCGTGAACAGCGTCGCCAGTTCCTGGTTGATCGCGGCAAGCTTCGTCTTGTCCGCAGGCGACAGCTTCGCCCCGCTGCGCACATTGGCCTCCCAGGTGCGCTCCAGCAGCCGCATCTGCGTCGGCGACAGGTTCAGTGACGCGCGCTGTTGATAGACCGCATCGATCCGCGCAAACAGCTTCGGGTTCAGGTTGATCTCGTCGAACAGCGCCGCATATTTCGGGCTCCAGTCCCGATCGAGCGCCTGATAGGCGTCGCTGTTCATGTTCGACGTCATCAGGTTGAACATGGCGCTGACTCGGTTCAGGTCATCGCCGCTCGCTTCCAGCGCGCCGATCACATTGTCGAAGGTCGGGGGCGCCGGATTCTCCGCAATCGCCTTCGTCTCCGCGCGCAGCTTGTCGAACGCTTGCCCCAGCGCGGGCGGGAACATCTCGGGCGTGATCCGGTCAAACGGCGGCACCCCGCCATGCGGCCCAGTCCAGGGCTGCAGCAGAAAGGGCGTCTGCGCGGCGGGTGTTGCGGCCGGGCCCGTCTGGGCCTGGGCAAATGCGGGCGTCATCATGGACAAGGCGGTGGCGAAAAACAGAGCGTGCTTCAAGGGAACACTTTCCGAATCGACGAATTTCGGCCCTGCTACTGCCTGCCGACGGGCTGCACCATGCCCGTATCGACGAACCGAGGCGCAAAGCCGACCGTCCCGGCGCGCGGCCAATGCGGCGCTCAGGCCCCGGCGGACATCGCCTGCGCGAACCGCGCGACCGCAGTGGCCGCCCCGTCCGGGTCGTTCCAGACAGCGGCGCTCACCGCCAGGAAGTCCGCACCCGCCTTCACCAGCGGCGCGCAGTTGCCGGGCGTGATCCCGCCGATCGCCACGCAGGGGATCGGGCTCAACGCCGTCCACCAGCCCAGGATATCGGGCGTCGCATGATGCTCCACCATCTTGGTGCCGGTCGGGAAGAAGGCACCAAACGCCACATAATTGGCCCCCGCCTCGCCGGCCTCCATCGCCAGGTGTCGGCTGCCATGGCAGGTCACGCCGATCTGCGCGTCTGCCCCCAGCAGGCGGCGTGCCTCGGCCACCGACCCGTCGCTCTGGCCCAGATGCACGCCGTCGGCCTCGGCTGCCTTCGCCAGGTCAGCCCGGTCGTTCAGCAAAAAGGCAACGTCGGCCGACCGGCAGATCGGCAGCAGCCGCTCGGCCGCCGCCAGGATCGCCGCATCCGAATGGCCCTTCATCCGCAGCTGGTAGGCCGCAACCGGCCCGCCCGCACCGATCGCTTCGGCCAGCGCATCGGCATGCGCCGCAAGATCGAACGCCGGGGGCGAGATCAGATAGAGCTGGCACAGCGGCCGCCGGTCGCCCTCAAACAGGGTGGCGAACTCGGGGTCGGGTTCGAAGCTGGTGGTTTCCATGGTCAGCCCCGTAGCGCGATCAGGGTGCGATAGTCACGCACGCGCCGATCATGGCCGGCGCGAATCCCCTCGATTGCAAAGCCCGCGCCTTCCACGGCCGCGACCAGCTCGGCTTCTTCCCAGGCGCGGAACCCATGCACATGGCCGGGCCAGGCCCTGACCGCGTCGGCCGTCTGGAAGCCCAGAACCAGCCGCCCGCCCGGCCGCAGCACCCGCGACAGCTCGGCCATGCCCTGCCCCGGATCCTCCCAGAAATAGACGGTGTTGACGCTCGCCGCCTTATGAACCGCAGCATCCGCCAGCGGCAGCGCGCTCGCCGAGCCGACCAGGAACCGTGCCTGCCCGTCGCGCACCGCAGCCCGATGCCGCCCGGCCGCGCGCGCCAGCATCACCTCCGACGGATCGACCCCCGTCAGCTGCACCCCGGCGCGCAGCAACCGGGCTGAAAGCGCCCCACCACCGATCCCCAGGTCCAGGACCGCCTCCCCTGCCCGCGGTTCCAGCACGTCAAAGGCCGCGTCCATCATCGGCGCCCCGATCCAGTCCAGCAGCGGCCCAAGCAGCAACCGCCCGGCCGCACCACGCGGCCGGGCGAACTGGCCGGCCAGAAACCGGTTCAACCGGCCGCCCGCAGGTCCGGGCAAGGCCATGTTCAACCCTTCAGGATCGCGAGAACGAAACCGTCCCACTTCTTGGCGCCGACCGTCTGCACCGCCGTGCAGTGAAGCCGCGGCTCGGCCGCGAGCATGTCAAACAGGGCACGTGTGCCCAGAATGCGCGGATCGGTGCTGTCCGCATCCAGAACCCCGCCCTCGCGCACCACATTGTCCACCACGATCACGCTGCCCGGCCGCCCGAGCGCAATCGCGGCCCGGACATAGGCCGAATTACTCTCCTTGTCGGCGTCGACGAAGATGAAATCGAAGGGGTCGCCGCCTTCCGACTCGATGTGGGCCAGGCTCTGCAGCGCAGGGCCAACACGCACCTCCACGCAGTCCGCCAAGCCGGCAGCCGTCAGGTTGCCCCGCGCCACCTCGGCGTGGCGCGGGTCCAACTCCAGGCTCAGCAGGGTGCCGCCGGGCGGCAGTGCCCGGGCAAGGCAGATGGTGGAATAGCCGCCCAGCGTGCCCACCTCCAAAATGCGCCGTGCGCCGGCCATGCGCGCCAGCAACTCCAGCATGCGGCCCTGCGCGGGCGACACGTCGATAGGTGGCAGGCCGGCTGCGGCATTGGCCGCAAGCGCCCCCTCCAGCGCAGGGTCTGCCCCCAGCAGGCGGTCCCCGATGTAGCGGTCGACAGCGTCCCAGTCGCCCAAGCGCCTATTCCCTGTTCTGGTAGATGCGGACGATCCGATCGAGAAGCGCCAGCGCCTCGGCGCGCGGGCGCTGGAAGCTGTTGCGACCGATGATGGAGCCGTTGCCACCGCCGTCGCGAATGGCGCGGGCATCCGCGAACACCGCGTCGGTGCCCTTGGTCGCCCCGCCCGAGAACACCACCAGGCGCCGCCCGTTGAAGCAGCTCTTCACCACATGGGCCACGCGCTTGGCCTGGGTGTCCCAGTCCCCGCCCTCATAGGCCTTCTTCGCGTCCTTTTGCTCGATATGGTCGGTCGGCAGCTTCACCTTGATGATGTGCGCCCCCAGCAGCGCCGCCATGTGCGCGGCATAGGCCCCCACATCCAGCGCCAGCTCGCCATCCTTCGACAGCTTGCCGCCGCGCGGATAGCTCCAGATGACCGTTGCGATGCCCACCGACTTCGCCTCGGCCGACATCTCCTTGATCTCTTCCATCATGTCGAACACGTCGTCGGCGCCCGGATAGATGGTGAAACCGATCGCCGAGCAGCCCAGTCGCAGCGCGTCATCAACGCCGCCGGTCAGCGCCTGGTTCACGCCGGTCGCCCAGCTGTTGGAGCTGTTGACCTTCAGGATGGTCGGGATCTGCCCGGCGAAGGTGTCGGCGCCTGCCTCGATCATGCCGAGCGGCGCCGCATAGGCGTTGAGCCCGGCATCGATCGCCAGCTGGAAATGGTAATGCGGGTCATAGGCCGGATCGTTCACCGCAAAGCTGCGCGCCGGGCCATGCTCGAAGCCCTGGTCCACCGGCAGGATCACCATCTTGCCGGTGCCGCCCAGCCGGCCTGCCATCAGCATGCGGGCCAGGTTCGCCGTGGTGCCGGGATTGTCGCGCTCGTCATTGTCGAGGAGCCGCCTGAGGGTCTGCGTGTGCTTCATCTGCCCGCTCCTGTTTCTTCAGTACTTCCGCGCCTAGCCGCCGGGACGAGTATGGCCTTCCTTCCATTCCAGGAAGGCGCCCCCCGCCGTCGAGACGAAGGTGAAGCTGTCGGCAACGCCCGCATGGTTCAGCGCGGCAACCGTGTCGCCGCCACCGGCCACGCTCACAAGGCCGCCGCCATCCGTCAGTGCCGCCGCCGTCTGCGCCAGCGCCATCGTTGCCGCGTCGAAGGGCGCCAGCTCGAACGCGCCCAGCGGCCCGTTCCACACCAGCGTCGCGCAGGTCTTCAACACGTCGCCCAGCGCTTCCACTGCGTGCGGCCCCAGGTCAAGAATCATCTCGTCGGCGTGCACATCGTTCACATTCGCCACGCGGTTCTCGGCATGGGCCTTGAACTCCTTCGCGACGACGACATCCCACGGCAGGTGCACGGTGCAACCGGCAGCCTCTGCCCGGGCAAGGATGCTGCGCGCCGTCTCGGCCAGATCATGCTCGCACAGGCTCTTGCCCACCGCGATCCCCTTGGCAGCCAGGAAGCTATTCGCCATCCCGCCACCGATGATCAGGTGATCCACCTTGCCCACCAGGTTGGTCAGCACATCCAGCTTCGACGACACCTTCGCCCCGCCGACCACCGCCGCCACCGGCCGCACCGGCGTGCCGAGCGCGGCCTCCAGCGCCTTCAGCTCGGCCTCCATCGACCGCCCGGCATAGGCCGGCAGCACATGCGCCAGCCCCTCGGTCGAGGCATGCGCCCGGTGCGCGGCGGAAAAGGCGTCGTTCACATAGAAATCGCCCAGCTTCGCCATCTCGGCGACTAAACCAGGGTCGTTCGCCTCCTCGCCGGGATGGAAGCGGGTGTTCTCCAGCACGGTCACTGTGCCGTTCCCCAGCTTGCGGGTCATCGTCGCCATATCGTCGCCGATGCAGTCCTGCAGGAAGCCCACGGGCCGCCCCAGCACCTCGGACAGCGCGTGCACCACCTGCTTCAGCGAAAACTCGGCACTCGCCCCGCCCTTCGGTCGCCCGAAGTGCGCCAGCAGCAGCACCTTCGCTTGCCTGTCGGCAAGCGAGGCGATGGTGGGAACGGCGGCCTCCAGCCGGGTCGCATCCGTCACCGCCGCACCGTCCATCGGCACATTCAGGTCAACACGGACCAGCGCACGCTGGCCCGAAAGGTCGTCCCCCAGATCGTCGAGCGTGCGGAACCCCATCAGAGGAATTTGCCCATCTGCACCGCGGTGTCGGCCATCCGGTTCGAGAAGCCCCACTCATTGTCGTACCAGGACACCACCCGCACCAGCTTGCCGTCGATGACCGCCGTTTCCAGGCTGTCGACCGTCGACGAAGCCGGCACATGGTTGAGGTCGATCGAGACCAGCGGCTCGTCGGTGTATTCCAGAATGCCCTTCAGCGCCCCTTCGGAGGCCGCCTTCAGCGCCGCATTCACCTCGTCCTTGCTGGTGTCCCGGCCCGGAACGAACGTCAGGTCAACGAGGCTGACATTGGGCGTCGGCACGCGCACGGCCGAGCCATCGAGCTTGCCCTTCAGTTCGGGGAGCACCTCGCCCACCGCCCGCGCAGCGCCCGTAGTGGTCGGGATCATCGACATGCCGGCAGCCCGCGCACGGCGCATGTCGCTGTGGATCTGGTCCAGGATCTTCTGGTCGTTGGTATAGGCGTGGATCGTGGTCATCAGGCCGCGCTCGATCCCCACCAGCTGGTTCATCACCATGGCAACCGGCGCCAGGCAGTTGGTGGTGCACGACGCGTTCGACACGATCCTGTGATCCGCCGTCAGCTTCTGGTGATTGACGCCATAGACAACGGTAAGGTCGACACCCTTGCCCGGTGCCGAGATCAGCACACGCTTCGCGCCTGCCTCCAGGTGCGCGCGCGCCTTGTCGGCATCCGTGAAGAAGCCCGTGCACTCCAGCGCGATGTCCACACCCAGCTCCCTGTGCGGCAGCTTCGAAGGATCCCGCTCGGCGGTCACACGGATGCGCTTGCCGTCGACGACCATGTCCTGTCCGTCGGCCTCGACGGTGCCCGGATAGCGGCCGTGCACACTGTCGCGCTTGAACAGCATAGCGTTAGACTTGGTGTCGGCCAGGTCGTTGATCGCGACCACCTCGATGTCGGAACGGCCCTGTTCCAGGATGGCCCTCAGAACCAGGCGCCCAATGCGCCCGAAGCCGTTGATCGCAACCTTCATATCCCGCTCCTCTTGTGCTCGTCGTGCCCGTGGCTGGTTCAATCCCGGCCGTTAAGTTTCTGCTGCACCCGCGAGAAAATGGCAGCCGCGGTCAAGCCGAAATATTGGTAAAGATCAGGCGCCGGCGCCGAAGCGCCAAAGCTGTCGATACCGATCATCAGACCGTCCGTCCCCACCATACGCTCCCAGCCGAAGGTGGTTCCCGCCTCCACCGACACCTTCAGCACGTCGGCGGGCAGAAGGCTGCGATCGCCCGCATCGGCAAAGCGTTCCCAGCAGGGCATGGACACCACGTCCGCGCCGATGCCGGCAGCTTCCAGCAGCTTGGCGGCGTCCACCGCAATCGCCACTTCGGAACCGGTCGCCACCAGCACCACCCGGCGCGGTGCGCTGGCCGCGATCAGCCGATAGGCGCCACCGGCAGACCGGTTTGCGTCGGTGTCGCAGCGCAGCAGCGGCAGGTTCTGGCGGCTCAGCGCCAGCACCGACGGCCGCGTGCGGTCGGCCAGCGCCAGCTCCCAGCACTCCGCCGTCT
>JBKDAC010000077.1:0-3771 GCA_046316515.1 Sandaracinobacter sp.
CGCGCCTCCCCTCACACCGAACATTCCCGCCGCCTGAACGAACTGCGCGAAGACTGTGAAAACTCGCGGCCGGCAGCAAAGCTGCCGCTTCCACTTGAAGTTCTGAAACGCAAGAAAGATTGCAGACAAAGCCCGCACGTCGGTCGGGTTCCGCTGCGTGGCCCCGCCGGCCGGTCTTGCGGCGAGTTGCCGATTGGCGCTTCGCGCTAGCGGTCGCTGCCTCCAGGCTTCAGGCGAACCCCCAACTCCTTCTCCGCCAGCTTCTTCAGCGCCGGGTCCAGCGGCGGGTCGGTCAGGTCCACGCCGTCGGCCAACCGATCCGCAATGATCTTCAGCCCCTCGATCCGCGCCGGCTTCTTGTGGTTCGCGCCGATGATGTGCCACGGTGCCACCTTCGTGTCGCAGCGCTCGAACATCTCTTCATAGGCCTCCACATAGGCCGCGCGCTTCGCCCGATTGCGGAAATCGTCGGGCCCCACCTTCCAGCGCTTCCAGGGCTGCTCCAGCCGGTCGATCAAGCGATGGTCCTGCTCGTCCTGAGTCACATGCAGGAACAGCTTCACGATCCGGCAGCCATCGGTTGCCAGCGCATGCTCCAGCGCGTTGATCTCGGAATAGGCGCGGCCCCATTCCTCGGCGGTGGCGAACGCCTCCACCCGCTCCACCAGCACCCGACCGTACCAGCTGCGGTCGAAGATGGTCCAGTTGCCAGCCGCCGGCAGCTTCGCCCAAAAGCGCGCCATGTAATGCCGCTTGCGCTCCAGCTCGCTCGGGGCAGAGATGGACACCACCTCGAAGAAACGCGGGTCCAGCTCGCCCGTCAGCCGTTTGATCAGCCCGCCCTTGCCGGCCGCGTCCCACCCCTCCAGCAGGATGACGGCCGCCCGACCCTGCCGGTGATAGGTGGTCAGAATCTCGAACAGCGACAGCTGCAGCGCCTTCTCGATGTCCTCGTGATCGTCACCCGCGCGGGCGTGCTGAACCTGTTCCAGCCGCCCGCCCAACTCAGGCCGCCTTCTTCTCGCGGCGGTCTTTTTCGAGCTTCTTCAGAACCATGCTGCGCTTCAGCCGGCTCAGATGGTCGATGAACAACACCCCGTTCAGATGGTCCATCTCGTGCTGCAGGCAGGTCGCCAGCAGCCCGTCCAACTGCTCGTCATGCTGCGTGCCATCCGCGTCCAGCCAGCGGGCGCGGATCACCGCCGGGCGCTCCACATCGGCATATTGGTCGGGCACCGACAGGCAGCCTTCATTATAGACCGACAGGTCCGCACTGGGGTCCAGAATCTCCGGGTTGATGAACACGCGCGGATTGCGGGTCCCCCGGCCGTCCTCGTCCTCGGGCCCGTCGCCCAGGTCCATCACCAGCAGGCGGATGGGCACATCCACCTGCGCTGCCGCAAGCCCGATGCCGGGCGCATGGTACATCGTCTCGAACATGTCGGCGACCAGCGTGCGGATCTCGTCTGTCAAGGCCTCCACCGGCGTGGAAATCCGCCGAAGACGCGGATCGGGCACTTCGAGGATGGGAAGGATCGCCATGCGCTCTAGCTAGGAACGCCGGCCGCTGGGGTCAAGTCGGCGGCCATTGCCGGCCGCTGGGGTCAAGTTCACACAGGCCTTCGAAGACGAAGCGCCTGCGCCAGCGTGCCTTCGTCCAGATAGTCGAGCTCGCCGCCCACCGGCACGCCATGCGCCAGCTGGGTAATGCGGGCCCCACTGCCCTCCAGCGCTTCGGCCACGAAATGCGCGGTGGTTTGCCCTTCGAGCGTGGCATTCATCGCCAGCACCACCTCGGTGACGCCCTCGGCCACCCGCGCCTTCAGCGCCCCGACGCTCAGGTCATCGGGCCCCACGCTGTCCAGCGCGGACAATGCGCCCCCCAACACATGATAGCGGCCGGCGAACAGGCGCCCCCGCTCGAGCGCCCACAGGTCGGCCACATCGGCTACCACGCACAGCAGGGCCGGATCACGCCGGGGGTCAGTGCAGATGCGGCAGGGGGCAATTGTGTCCAGGTTTCCGCAGACCGGACAGTCCGAAAGCGCCGCGTCCACCCGCCCCAGGGCCGCCAGCAGCGGCTGGAGCGTGGTCTCGCGATTCTTCATCAGGTGCAGAACCACCCGCCGGGCAGAGCGCGGCCCAAGGCCCGGCAGCCGCGCCACAAGCGCCAGCAGCTGCTGCAATGCGTCGTCCGAATTTGGCACTGTGCCTTTTGTCCCGCCCGGTAAATGTCTATCGGCTCTGCCATGCGAATTGCCTTCATGGGAACCCCGGATTTCGCGCGCGTCGCGCTCGATGCCCTCGTGGACGCCGGTCACGAGGTTGCGGCCGTCTACACCCAGCCGCCCAGGCCCGCGAACCGGGGGCGCCTGACGCCCTCCCCCGTCCACCTGCGCGCAGACGCGCTCGGCCTGCCGGTCCGCACGCCCGAGCGGCTGAAGGACGCTCAGGACCAGGCTGCATTCGCCGCCCTCGATCTCGATGTCGCGGTGGTTGCCGCCTATGGCCTGCTGCTGCCCCAGCCCATCCTCGATGCCCCGCAGCACGGCTGCCTCAACCTCCATGCCTCGCTGCTGCCGCGCTGGCGGGGCGCCGCCCCCATCCAGCGCGCGATCCTGGCCGGAGACGCGGACACCGGCGTCACCATCATGCAGATGGAAAAGGGCCTCGATACCGGGCCGATGCTGAAGGTCGGCCGGATGCCGATCGGGCGGGAAACGGCGGGCGAACTCACTGCCTCTCTCGCAGGGCTTGGCGCCCGGCTGATGGTGGAAACGCTCGCCGCCCTGCCCTTGCCCGCCACCATCCAGCCCGAAGACGGCGTTACCTATGCCCACAAGATCGACAAGGCCGAGGCCCGGATCGACTGGGCCCGGCCCGCGATCGAGCTCGACCGGCTGGTCCGCGCCATGCAGCCAAGCCCCGGCGCCTTTCTCGAAAGTGGCGGAAGCCGCGTGAAGCTCATCGCCGCCGAGCCCGCCGAGGGCATGGGCCCGCCGGGCACTCTGCTGCTGGATGCCTGTGTCGCAACCGGCGACGGGGCCCTGCGGTTGCTGACGGTGCAGCCCGAGGGCCGTCCGCGCATGCCGGCCGCAGACTGGCTCCGCGGCCGCCGCCTGATGCCCGGCGACCTGCTGTGACGGCGCGGATCCGCCTGACGCTGGAATGGGATGGCCGGCCCTTCATGGGCTGGCAGTGCCAACCCCATGGCCCGTCGGTGCAGGAAGCGGTGGAAACCGCCATCGCCGACATCACCGGCCAGGCAGCTGTCGTCCACGCCGCGGGGCGCACCGATGCCGGGGTGCATGCCAGCGCCATGACGGCGCATGTGGAACTCGACACGCGGCTAACGCCCTTTCGTCTGATGGAGGGGATCAACGCCCGGCTGAAACTGGCCGGCCAGCCGGTCGCGGTGCTGTCCGCCGCCGAGGCTGCCCCCGATTTCCACGCCCGCTTTTCCTGCATCGGACGGGCCTATGAATATCGCATCCTCTGCCGCCGCGCGCCTTTGACATGGAACATGGGGCTGGTGTGGCGCCGCCCGAAGCCCATGGATGTGGATGCCATGAACCGGGCCGCCGAACGGCTGATCGGGCGGCACGATTTCACCACCTTCCGCCACGTACACTGCCAGGCGCAGAGCCCGGTGAAGACCCTCGACATCCTGCAGGTCGCCGCGCAGGACGACCTCGTCACTGTCAGGGCCGAGGCGCGGTCCTTCCTGCACCATCAGGTGCGCGCGATGGTGGGGGCGCTGGTGGTGGTGGG
>JBKDAC010000078.1:0-2532 GCA_046316515.1 Sandaracinobacter sp.
GGCCTTCTCCCGGCTCAAGGCCATGCTGCGCAAGGCTGGCGAGCGCACCGTCAGCGGCCTGTGGAACCTGATCGGCAGGCTCGTCGACATCTTCCAGCCACACGAGTGCGCCAATTACTTCAAATCCTGCGTATATGAGCCGGATTGAATGGAAACCGCTCTAATCGCGGTCACATTCCAGGGGTGCACGTCAGCCGGTCACGCCCTTGGCATCGACCCTCAGCCCGGAGTTGCTGCCTTCATGCGATAGAAGATGCCGCTTTCGTCCATGCCCGTCAGCTCCAGCACGCCTTCCACCACGACGGCCTGTTCGATTTCGACCGGAAATGCCTGATCGGCCTTCACCTCGATGAACTGGTTGGGCATCGCGTGGGTGTGGAAGGGGCAGCCTGGGGGGTAGGCCATCAGCACGAAATGCTTTTGCTTTGAGGCGTTTTCCAGCGGCATCATGAAGCCGGCGACCCTGATCCGCTTGCCATTGAGCGCCTGCACAGCAGCCGGGAAGACCGGCTTTGACCGGATGTATCCGTCGGCCGCCTTGCGCGTGGTTTCGCGGGTCGATTCCAGGAGCTGCCAGCTGGTGCCGCCCTTGGGCGTCGTGGCCGGCTTCCAGACATCCTTGAGCTCGGCGACTTCGCGTTCGGAATAGGGGCCTGTCTGCCGGCCGGACTGGGCAGCAGCAGGGGCGGCGGCAAGGCCGGCGAGGAGAAGGGCGAGGAGTGCGGGTTTCATGGGGCTCATGTGGCGCGGGCGAGCGTGTCTGCCAAGTCCGTCGCATAGACCTTGATCGCGGGGATAAGGGACGCCAGCACGCCGAGGCCGAGCACGGCGGCGGCAATGGCGAACTCGCCGGGATGGAAAAGGGTGGGCGTGACGCCGACGGCGCCCAATGTGGGAAACAGCGCCGCGCCAGCGCCAAGCAGGGCATGGGCGGCTGCCAGGCCGAGCAGGATGCCTGCGGCGGCGATGATCAGCCCCTCCAGAAGCACGGTGCCGGCGGCCTGGGCGCGGCTTGCCCCCATCACGCGCAGCAGCGCCATGTCGCCCTCGCGTGCTGTGGCGATCGAGAGCAGGATCACGAAAACCGAGGCGAGGCCGGTGAAGGCGACCAGCCAGGCGAACAGCCGCGCGCCATCGAGCGCCGCGCCGAACAGGTTGAGGAGGCGCGCGGTCTCGGCAGCGGGGCTTGCCGACTGCAGCGCCGTTTCCCGATTGATGGCCGAGGGCAGGCGGACGGCTGCCATGGCGTTGCGATAGGTGACGAGGATTGCCGTGATGTCCGGGGCGGGGCCGCCGCGCGGGTCGAGGATGGCACCCTTGGGCTCGGCGTGATCATGATCGTGTGCGGCGTGCCCCGGGACGGTTGCATGCGTGTCCGGCGCATCGATTCCGTGCATGGCCCAGACGCTGTCGACCGTCGTCAGGATCAGCCGATCGGTGACCGTGCCCGTGGGGGCGAGGATGCCGACCACCGTGAGGGCGAAATGATCGTGGGCGCTGCCGTCGTCGCCCGTGCCGTGGGTGCTGCTGAAGCGGCGGCCGAGTGTCAGTCCTGTCATGCGGGCAGCTTCGGCACCGACCAGGGCTTCCCCGGTTGCGGCAAAGACGCGGCCCTGCGCATTGCGCGCATCGTGAATCTGCAGGAACGCGGGCTCGGTGCCGACGATGCGGGCGCCGCGGAAGCTGTCGCCAAGCGCGAGCGGGATGGCGCGGGCGACGCCGGGGTCTGCGCGCAGCAGATCCAGGCTGGCGACCGGCACGTTCCCGGTGGGGACGTCCACATGATAGACCGACGACAGGATCAGCTGGAGCGGCGACCCCTTGGCCCCGACAACGAGATCGATTCCGGCGGAGTCGCGGGCAAAGCGCTGCTCGACCTGGGTGGAGACCAGCAGCAGAACGGCAAGGCTTGCGACGCCAAGCGCGATCAGCAGCACGTTGAAGGCCGTGATCAGCGCCCGATCGCGCAGATAGGCGAGCGCGAGGCCGATCATGCCGGTGCCCCAGCTGCCTGGTCGAGCTGGATGGCGCGCGGGATGTGGGCCTTCAGACGGCTGTCGTGGGTTGCGACCAGCAATGCGGTGCCCTGGTCTGCGGCGAGGCCCGTGAGCAGGGCTGCGACGCGAGCGGCATTGTCGTCGTCGAGCGCCGAGGTCGGCTCGTCGGCCCGCAGCGGGGCGGGGCGGGCAACGAGCGCGCGCGCGATGGCCGCGCGCTGGGCCTCGCCCTGGCTGAGGGCGCGGGGCCGGGCTTCGGCCCGATGCGCGAGGGCGAGCTGTTCGAGCAGGCGGTCGATTCCGTTTGTCGGCTGCCCGGCGAGGCGTGCGGCAAGTTCCAGGTTGCCGCGCAGGCTGAGCGCCGAGATCAGCCGCAGGGTCTGGAAGATGATGCCGACCTTTCGGCGGCGCAGCGCATCGCGCGCGGCGGGCGATGCCATCATGGGTTCGCCATCCAGCAGCCCCACGCCGCTGTCGGGCGTGAGAAGGCCTGCGGCGAGGTTGAGAAGGCTTGTCTTGCCGCTGCCCGAGGGGC
>JBKDAC010000079.1:0-8066 GCA_046316515.1 Sandaracinobacter sp.
TCTTCGTTCCTTCGTCACTACGACGAAGCCCCAACCCTCCTCAAATCACAACCTCAAATCTGTGCCATTGGTGCTGACGGGGGACAGTCCGCTGCCATTTTCCAACTTTCCATCTGCGCTAGCAACGACTGCGCGTGAAAATCAGTGCCCCGGTAGATATCTCCAAGAACGACGTTGACGCCTTTATGGGAACCCGGAACCTTTCTCCCGGTGGCTGCAATTCGGGCATGGGCCGCGTGCAACATAGCCAGGTAAGCTTCTCGTGCGGCAACTCGCGGGCTGACTTTGAGAATGGCTTCAGCTTCCTCAAGGCAAATATGCGATAATCTCAGTTCGTCGGCGGGCGACTTTTCGTGTTCAGCGCTCATAGACGCTGTCCTTCGCGCGCCACGTTGGTGAGCAAACCCGCATGTTCGTTCGCATCCGACCATCGCAAGGGCAAGATGCTAACACGCTCATTGGCCTCTTCGGCCAACTGTCCGGTAAGGCGTCGCATTTTAGCGCGCGCTTTTGTCCAGTCTGCGTCGTCATGCAGCATGACTAGCACATCCCAGTCGCTGTCTGGTCTGGCATCTCCACGAGCACGTGAGCCGTAGAGATACGCTGCGTCCAGCTCGCGGCCTAACTCTGTTTCGATCAAGGATCGAATCCTGTCGCGAAGGACTGCACTGTCATGAGGTGCTATAAAGCTGTAGCTCATTGTGCACCTCCTCAATCTCGGGATCTTATGGGTTGCGGTTGTATGTGTCAAGCGGATAGGCATGCTACAAATCAAGCGCTTGGCAGCGCCCTTCGGACGATACGAGGGCTGACTATCGGCTCATAATCGAGCGCTTTCGCGCTCGTATGGGCGATACATTGGTTGCCCACCTTCACTATTCGCACGCGGACGCCATCCTCAGAAAGATCGCTGACAGGCCCGCAGCTCGCAACCGCCTGCGTAAACTGATGGCGCAGATCTGGGACGAAGGGATTCGTCTCGGCATCGTCCAGACCAACCCCTGGCGCCTGATCCAGTCTTTGAAGTCCGAAGGGGACGGATACAAGCCATGGACAGAAGCAGACGTCGTGGCGTTCGAGGAACGATGGCCGCTTGGCACAAAACAGCGGCTAGCGTTCGCGCTGATGCTGCATACGGCTCAACGACGCGGTGATGCCATCCGCTTAGGGCCTCAACATTTGAAGGAGGGTCGGCTCGCCTTTACTCAGCGGAAGACCGGTGCGTCGGTCAACATTCCAGTCAAACGCGAATTGGCCGCCGCAATCGACGCAGCACCGTCAGGACATTTGTCGTTCCTCGTAACGGAGTTTGGGAAGCCATTTTCAGACGCCGGCTTCGGAAACTGGTTCCGTTCCGCATGCGATGAAGCGGGCCTAATCGGCCGCACGGCTCATGGACTCCGGAAGACTGCCGCAATCAGAATGGCGGAGGCCGGTGCAACAAACGCTGAGATCAAAGCGTGGACTGGTCACAAGACCGACAGCGAAGTTGCGCGGTATATCAAGGCAGCGAACAAGGCTCGCCTAGCCGATGCTGCGGCTGCAAAAATGGCTAACCTTGAGGCCGGGTTAGCCAAATTTGATCACAATTGATTGATATTGCATGTCTTCTTTAGCAGAGTGGTGGGCCCGGCAGGACTCGAACCCGCGACCAAGCCGTTATGAGCGGCCAGCTCTAACCAACTGAGCTACAGGCCCCACCTGGATCGGTGATAGCGCGCGGGTGGAGGGCTGTCATCAAGGTTTGGCCCAAGCGGGCGCGGCCGGGCTGTTCGGCGAATCTGCCAATCAGCTTCGCTGACGGCAGCCGCCTTTGAACGAAAAAGGGCCCGGCGGAGCAAGCTCTACACCAGGCCCAGATTTCGGCCGACCCCCGAGGGAGGGAGGGAGAGTGGCGGTCGACCAAGCCGGTGCCTCGGGGAGGAGTGAGGAAACCAGCCCTGCGCTGCATTGCAGCAACATCTGCCATTTAGGAGAGCCATAATTTTTGTGCAAGTGCGAACAAAACAGGGGAGGCATGCGAAAAACGCATGGGTCGCTGCCGCTAGCGAATGGCGTCTCCCAGGTTCGCCGGCGTCATCCGGTCGATCAGGAAATCCCTCAGCGCCGCCACGCGAACCGAGCCGCGCAGTTCCGAGGAATAGACGAAATAGGTCTGGAAAACCGCGCCTTGCAGCTCGGGCAGCAGCACCTTCAGCTTGCCCGAATGGCGGATCAGATAGGATGGCAGCGCTGCAATCCCGGCGCCGGCCTCTACCGCCTGCAGGATACCGAAGCTGTTGTTGACGCTCAGCGCCGGGTCGCGCGGCGGGCCATCATGGCCCAGTTCCAGCGCCCAGTTGATCGACCGCAGATAGGCCGGCGCCTCGGGGCCATAGGCGATCAGCCGATGCTTCAGCAGGTCAGCCGGCGATTTCGGCTCGCCATGCGCCTCCAGATAGGCGGGCGATGCGCACAGGCGGTGGCGGATCGTCGCCAGAGGGCGCTGGATGAGGTCGGCCTGGTGCGGCTTGTGGAACCGGATTGCGCAGTCGGCCTCGTGCCGCGACAGATCGCGCTCTTCGTCCGACAGGATCAGGCTGACCCGGATGTCGGGGTAGAGCTCGATGAAGTCCTTCAGCTGCATCGGCAGCCACGACGATCCGAAGCTGACCGTGGTCGTCAGCTTGATCTCGCCGGTTGGGCGGTTTCGCGTCGCCTCGATCGAACTGCGCGTGCGCTCAATCTCGTCAGCCATGCGCGATGTTGTCGCCCTCAGCTGCTCACCCTCGTTCGTCAGCGCCAGGCCCCGGGCATGGCGGTGGAACAGCTTGGCGCCTAGCGCTTCTTCCAGCGCGATCACCTGGCGGCTGAGCGCAGGCTGCGACAGCTTCAGCCGGCGGGCGCCTTCGGTGAAGCTGCCGGCCGAAGCCACAGCGTGAAACAGCCGGAGTTTGTCCCAGTCTATCGGCATGTGGCGCCCTCCCCCGCTTGCAGTCCGCTCAGGCGGCCTGTTGCCGGCCGGCGTCGGCGCCGTGCGCTAGGAAGCGCTCGGCTTCCAGCGCCGCCATGCACCCCATGCCGGCGGCCGTGACCGCCTGGCGATAGAGCTTGTCCTTTACGTCGCCGGCCGCGAACACGCCGGCAACGCTTGTCGACGTCGAATCCGGGGCCGTCAGGATATAGCCCTCCTCGTCCATCGCGAGCTGGCCCTTGAAAAGGCTGGTGGCCGGATCATGGCCGATGGCGACGAACAGTCCGTCGACCGCCAGGCTGCGGGTGGCGCCCGTCACCGTGTCGGTCAGCATGATGCCCTCCACGCCGTCGGCGCCGGTCACGTCCGTTACGGTCGCGTTCCAGACCATCTCGACCTTGGGATTGGCGAACAGGCGCTGCTGGTTGGTCTTGTCTGCGCGCAGCTCGCCCCGGCGGTGGATCAGCGTGACCTTGCTGGCGAAGTTGGTCAGGAACAGCGCTTCCTCGACCGCGGTGTTGCCGCCGCCGACAACCGCGACCTGCTTGCCGCGAAAGAAGAATCCGTCGCAGGTTGCGCAGGCCGAAACACCCCGCCCGCGCAGTCGCGTCTCGCTGTCCAGACCCAGCCAGCGGGCGCTTGCACCGGTGGCGATCACCACCGTGTCGGCCTCGATGATGCCGCCGGAATCCAGCGTGGCCCGAAAGGGGCGCTTCGACAGGTCGATGTCGGCAACAATGTCCGACACAAGCTCGGTTCCCACATGCTCGGCCTGGGTGCGCAGCTTGGCCATCAGCTCGGGCCCCATGATCGCGACTTCGCCGGGCCAGTTTTCCACGTCGGTGGTGATGGTCAGCTGGCCGCCGGGCTGCAACCCTTCCACAAGCACCGGCTTCAGCATCGCCCTTGCGCCATAGACCGCGGCCGTATACCCGGCCGGTCCCGACCCGATGATAAGCAGCCTGGTTTGCCGAAAGTCAGCCATTTGCACGTCCTTGGGGTGAAAGAGTTGGGAGCCAGAGAGTCCATGGTGCCGCGCAACCTGCGGCGGCTCGTCCGGGCCGACTTAGGCGGCGCGCACCGGCCGCGCAAGTTCCGCCGGCGTGCGCGCGGCGCGGGCCCCGGAAAGGCTCGTCCTGCCGCAGGTACTTTATATCACTCACGAACAAGCCTTGCGCGGCCAAGCAACAATATTATAGCGGATACACCTTTCGGAGATTGTTACTGCCAATGAGCCGGACTCATCAGATCGACCAGATCGATCGGGACATTCTCGCGCACCTGCAGGTCAACGGCCGCATGACCAATGTGGACCTGGCGAACAAGGTGGGCCTGACCGCGCCGCCCTGCCTGCGCCGGGTGCGTGCCCTGGAAGACGGCGGGGTGATCAAGGGTTATCATGCCGACCTGTCACCCGAGGCGCTGGGTTGGCCGATCACCATCTTCGCGATGGTCAGCCTGAAAAGCCAGGCCGAGGCCGACCTGCGCGCCTTCGAAGCGCATGTGGCCGCCCTGCCCCAGGTGCGCGAATGCCATATGCTAAATGGCGAGATCGACTTCATCCTGAAGCTGGTGGCGCGCGACCTGCCCAGCTTCCAGGCCTTCCTGACCGCGCATCTGACCAGCGCGGCGAACGTGGCGAGCGTGAAGACCTCGCTGACCATCCGCACCTCCAAGTCGTTGATCGGCGTGCCCGTCGATGGCTGAGGGACAACCGCCCCGGGGACCTTCGGGACCCGGTGGTCCGAAGCGCCCGCAGGGTCCTTCCAGAAGCGGAGGTCCCTCCAGAAGCGGCGGGCCCTCGCGCAGCAGCAGACCACAGCGGACGCGCGGCCCCGACGAGCCTGAGCGACCTCGCGGCCCGGCCCGGCCGACCGAACCGCGCCGCCCAGGCCAGCGCCCGCGCGATGCCGCGCCGGATTCCGATGCGCCTCGCACGCGCGGCCGTCGCGCTGCGCGATCGGCCCACTCTGCCCCGCCGCCAGGTGCGCACAAAGCGCCTGGTGCCGGCGACCGCATCGCCAAGCTGCTGGCCCGCGCGGGCGCGGGATCGCGCCGCGACATCGAACGGATGATTGCCGATGGCCGCGTGGCGCTGAACGGCGTGGTGCTGGAAACGCCGGCTACCGTCCTGACCTCGCTGCAGGGTGTCACCGTCGACGGCAAGCCCGTCGCCGAGGCTGAGGCGACGCGGATCTTTCTGTTCCACAAGCCTGCCGGCGTGCTGACGGCCGCGCGCGACCCGGGCGGCCGGCCCACCATCTATGACGTGCTGCCATCCACCCTGCCCCGGCTGGTGCCGGTGGGGCGCCTGGACCTCAACACCGAGGGCTTGCTGCTGCTGACCAACGACGGGGAGCTGAAGCGGGCGCTTGAGCTGCCGGCCAATGCCGTGCCCCGCACCTATCGCGTGCGTGCCATGGGCCAGGTGCGCCAGCAGGATCTGGAGCAGCTGGCGATGGGGGTGACGCTGGAAGGCGTTCGCTATGGCCCGGTTGATGCGTCCGTCGATCGCCGGGCACGAGCCGAAGGCGCCAATGTCTGGCTGACCATGACCCTGACAGAGGGCAAGAACCGCGAAGTCCGCAAGCTGTGCGAGGCGATGGGCCTGCGCGTCAGCCGGCTGATCCGCACCAATTATGGCCCTTTTGGCCTTGGTGAACTGGCTGTGCGCGGAGTGGACGAAGCGCCGCCCGGTGCCGTGGTGCAGCTGAAACGCACGCTGGCGCGCAGCATCCGCCCGCCCCGGGAGAGCTGAGGTGCGCATCATCGCGGGGGCCTGGCGCTCCCGCCCGCTGGAGAGACCGTCGGGCGACGGCACGCGCCCGACGGCGGACCGGGCGCGCGAGACGCTGTTTTCCATGCTGCAGAGCCGGCTGGGGAGCTTCGAGGGACTGACCGTGCTGGACCTGTTCGCAGGCTCTGGTGCGCTGGCGCTGGAGGCGCTTTCCCGCGGCGCGGCCCAGGCCTTTCTGGTGGAGAATGCACCCGCTGCCCGCAAGGCGATCGAGGCGAACATCCGCAAGCTGGGGGCGAACGCGCGGCTGGTGGGGCATGACGCGACTGCCCTGCCCCGCGCTTCGGCACAGGCCGACCTGATCTTCCTGGACCCGCCCTATGGCAGCGGGCTTGCGGCGGGCGCGCTGGCCTGGGCGCTGGCTGCTGGTTGGGTGGCACCGCACGCCTGGGTTTCGGTGGAAACGGCGCGGAACGAGGTGGTGGAGGTGGCGGGATTCACGGCCGAGACGGTGCGGGGCGTGGGCAAGGCGAGTTTGACGCTGTTGCGGCCGGCTGCGCTTGCCGCGAGCGGCTTTGTTCCCTAAACGTTCGCGCATGTCGGCCCCCATTCGATCAGACCTGCAGCCGGCCTATCTGGCTGGGCTGAACCCGCCGCAGTATGAGGCGGCGACCCTGCTGGACGGGCCGGTGCTGGTGCTGGCCGGGGCCGGCACGGGCAAGACGCGGGCGCTGACGGCGCGGCTGGCGCATGTGCTGGCGACGAAGCGGGCCTGGCCGTCGGAGATTCTGGCGGTCACCTTCACCAACAAGGCCGCGGCCGAGATGCGGCACCGGCTGGTGCAGATGATCGGGCCGGCGGGCGCCGAAGGGCGAAGCCCGTCTTTCGTGGACAGCATGCCGTGGGTTGGCACGTTCCATTCCATCGCGGCGCGGATGCTGCGGCGCCATGCGGAGCTGGTGGGGCTGAGATCCAACTTCACCATCCTTGATACCGACGATGTGCTGCGGCTTTTGAAGCGGCTGATCGTGGATGCCGGGATCGACGAGAAGCGCTGGCCGGCGCGGCAGCTGTCGGGGCTGATCGACCGGTGGAAAAACCGTGGTCAGACGCCTGACCAGGTGCCGAAGGGCGAGGCTTTTGCCTTTGCGGATGGGCGGGGCGCCGAGCTGTACGGGCGGTTTCAGGCCGAGCTGAAGGCGCTGAACGCGGCGGATTTCGGCGACCTTTTGCTGCACATGATCACCATTTTCACAGCCCATCCGGATGTGTTGGGCGAGTGGCAGCGGCGGTTCCGATACTGCCTGGTGGACGAGTATCAGGACACGAATGCGGCCCAGTATCGCTGGCTGACGCTGCTGTCGGCGCAAGCTTTGGGGGGGCAGGGCAATATCTGCTGCGTGGGGGACGACGACCAGTCGATCTATTCGTGGCGGGGGGCGGAAGTGGCCAATATTTTGCGGTTCGAGCAGGATTTTCCCGGTGCGCGGATCATCAAGCTGGAGCAGAATTACCGATCCACGCCGCATATCCTGGCGGCCGCCGCGCATGTGATCCAGCACAACAAGGGGCGGCTGGGGAAGACGCTGTGGACCCCCATTGAGAGCGGCGAGAAGGTGAATGCCATCGCCGTGTGGGACGGGCCGGAAGAAGCCCGGCTGGTGGGGGAGCGGATCGAACGGTTGCTGCGCGAGGGTGTTCAACCCACTGAAATTGCGATCCTTGTGCGGGCGAGTTTCCAGACGCGGGAGTTTGAGGACCGGTTCATTGCGATCGGCCTGCCTTATCGGATCATCGGCGGGTTCCGATTCTATGAGCGGGCCGAGGTGCGGGATGCCTTGGCTTATCTGCGGCTGGTGGCGCAGCCGGATGATGCGCTGGCGTTCGAGCGGATCGTGAATGTGCCCAAGCGGGGGCTGGGGGACAAGGCGCAGGCGCGGGTGCAGGCGCATGCGCGGGCGACGGGGCTGACCTTGCCGATGGCGGCGCAGGCGCTGATGGAGACGGACGAGCTGGGCCCGGCGCCAAGGCGTGCGCTGGCGGAGCTGCTGAGTTCGATCCGGCGGTGGCGGGACCAGATTAATGTGATGGACCAGGCCGCGCTGGCGCAGATGGTGTTGGAGGAGAGCGGCTACATCGCGATGCTGGAAGCGGACCGGAGTGCGGAGGCTGCCGGCCGGATCGACAATCTGGCCGAGCTGGTGCGGGCGATGGAGGGTTTTACCGACCTGCAGGCCTTTCTGGAGCATGTGGCGCTGGTGATGGAGAATGACCGGGGGGACCATGCGGACAAGGTGGTGATTATGACGCTGCACGGCGCCAAGGGCCTGGAATTTGACCATGTTTTCCTGCCCGGCTGGGAGGAAGGGTTGTTTC
>JBKDAC010000080.1:0-772 GCA_046316515.1 Sandaracinobacter sp.
CAACGGCACCGTGTCCGCGCAGGATCGCGAAGCCCTGCAGGCCGAAGTGACCCAGCTGGTCAGCGAAATCGACAATGTCGCCAACCGCACCAGCTTCAACGGCATCCGCCTGCTCGACGGCTCGTCCAACCGCCTGTCGCTGCAGACCGGCTCGCGCGCGGGTCAGACGGTGCAACTCTCGATCGGCTCCGCCCGCGCCGGCGATCTCGGCACCGGCAGCGTGCCGGGCCTCACCGCCTCGGGCGCCTTCGAGGCGACGGCGGCCAACCTTTCGACCAACCAGGCCCTGCAGGCCAACGACCTCACGATCAACAGTGTCGCGGTCGGCAGCTCCAAGGCCGAGGACGATGCGCTCTCCTCCGCCAACAAAGAGGCCAGCGCCATCGCCAAGGCCGCGGCCATCAACCGCGCCTCGCCGCAGACGGGTGTGCGCGCAGTGGTCGGCACCACCACGATGACCGGCTCCGCCATGACGGCGGCTGCAACCACCGGCACGGTCACCATCAACGGCGTGACGACGGGCTCGATCACGACGACGACCAATGCGGCTGCCTCGCGCACCACCGTCGTCGACGCGATCAACCTGATCTCCGGCCAGACGGGCGTTCGCGCCGTCGACACCGGCGACAGCAACCTGGGCATCCGCCTGGAGGCCGCCGACGGCCGCAACATCCAGGTCTCGCTCGACACCCTCACCCAGGCCTCAACCGGCCTGAAGACGGGGGCCCAGTCGGGCACCTTCAGCCTCGTCTCCACATCGGGCGGGCCGATC
>JBKDAC010000081.1:0-6774 GCA_046316515.1 Sandaracinobacter sp.
TCGCGCGCGGCTGGCAGCGCCGCCTGCGCCCAACGCTGCCGTATCATAGCTGGTGAGGCGGATGCCCTGCTTGTCGGTGTCCACCAGGGCGAGCGTGGCGGCGTTGGCCAGGCTGATGCCCACTGGCGCGTTGGGGCCCGACAGGGGCACGAGAATAGCGACCCGGTGCACCTCGCCGGGCTTGACCTCTGTCGGCCGTTCGGCCGTCGGCGGCGGCGCCACGGGGGCGACCGGGGCCTTGCTGCGCGGGGCGCAGGCCGCCAGCACCGCCAGCGACACCAGGGCGCCAATTCCTGCCGCGTGCGCGGCGCTGCTTGCCCTATACCCCGCTGCCGCCCAAACTGCCTGCATGCGTGCTGCTCCGCCTGTTGAACCTGATGAGGACCCGTCCGACCGCGAGGATGCCGCGGAGATTGCCGGGGAGGCCGCCGGGCGGCTTCCACCCGGGCTCTACATCGTGGCGGGCCCGATCGGCAACCTCGAGGACCTGACGGCGCGCGCTGCGCGCATATTGCGCCATGCCGACCTGATCGCCTGCGAGGATACGCGGGTGACGGCCAAGCTGCTGCGCGCGGCGGGAAGCGACCGGCCGATGCTGCCCTATCATGATCACAGCGCGCCCCATGTGACGTCCCGACTTCTCGAGCGGATGGCGCGCGAATCGGTTGCGCTGGTGTCGGACGCGGGCACGCCGCTGATTTCCGATCCGGGCTATGGGCTGGTTCGCGCGGCGCGGGCGCAGGGCATAGCAGTTACAAGCGCACCGGGGCCTTCGGCCGCCATTATGGCCCTGTCAATCAGCGGCCTGCCGACGGATCGGTTCCTTTTCGCAGGATTTCTGCCGGCCAAGGCGGCGGCGCGCGACAAGGCGATTGCCGGGTTTGCGGGCGTGCCGGCCACGCTTGTCTTCTCTGAGACCGGGCCGCGCGTGGCGGCAGCCCTGGCAGCGCTGGCAGCAGCCCTGGGCCCGCGCGCGGCGATTGTGGCGCGCGAACTGACCAAGCGGCACGAGGAGGTGCAGGCGGGCACATTGGCAGAGCTTGCCGCGCGACTGGCCGGCACCGAGTCGCGCGGCGAAATCGTGCTGGTCGTGGGCCCGCCGGCCGACGAGGTGACGGGGCCAGAGGCGCTGGACCAGGCGCTGCTGACGGCCCTGAAGACGATGGCGCCCGGCAAAGCCGCAGCCAGCGTGGCGGCCGCCCTGGGGGTGCCGCGCGGTGAGGCCTATGCCCGGGCCATGGCCCTGAAGGCCGACGGATGAGCCGCAGTGCGGCGGAGCAGCGCGGGCGCCGGGCCGAGCGGTTGGCCGCCCTGCTGCTGATCCTGAAGGGCTGGCGAATCGTTGCGCGCCGGCGGCAGCTTCCGATGATCGAGGTGGACATTGTTGCCCGGCGCGGCGGGGTGCTTGTGGTGGTGGAGGTGAAGCAGCGGCCCACGATCGATGCAGCGATTGCGGCTGTCACGCCCATGGCTGCCGGACGGCTGCAGGCCGCGGCGCGCCAGCTTGCCGCAGAGCAGGGTGCCGGCCTTGTCGCGCGGGTGGACCTTATTGCGCTGGCGCCCGGGCGCTGGCCAAGGCATATTGCCGGTGTTGGGTAGGTGGAGAGCAGGAGGCAGCCATGGATCCTCTCGCCGGCATCGGATGCCAGGACGAAGCGGACATCCGCCTTGACGAGGCTGCGCTGCATCTGGCCGCTGCCGATCGCCCCAAGGCTGATGTCAGGCCCGATCTCGCCTGGCTCGATTCGCTGGGCATGCGTCTGCCGCGCGGTTTGGTGGCCGCACCCCAGCGAGCCGCGGCGCTTGTGGGGGTGCTGGCCGAGGCCGAAGGCTTCACCGGTGACACCGAGGATTATGACGCACCGCGCAATGCGGACCTGATCTCGGTGCTCGCCCGCCGGCGCGGCCTGCCGATCGCCCTTGCCATCCTCTATGTCGGCATCGCGCGCCGGGCGGGCTGGCATGCGCGGGTGCTGGCGCTGCCTGGCCATGTGCTGGCGGCGATCGAGGGCGAGACCAGCGTGACGCTGATCGACGCCTTTGCCGGCGGGCGGACGGTGGAGCCCGCCGAGCTGCCGAGCCTGGCGACCACGCTGGCGCGCGGCCAGCCACTGCGCAGCGGGGACGCTGCGCTGCTGTCGAACCGGGAAACGCTGGTGCGGCTGGTGATGAACCAGGCGAGCCGTGCCCGGCAGTCGGGCGATATTCAGCGCGCGCTGACGCTATATCGGCGCCTCACCCAGGTTGCGCCCGGCATGCCGGCGCTGTGGTGGGAGCGCGCGCGGCTGGAGCAGCTGTCGGGCGACACGGACGCCGCGCGCCGGTCGCTGGCGGCGATGCGGGAGACCACGCGCGATCCCGCCCTGTCCGACCGGATCCGCCAGGCTTATGAGGCGCTCGCCCGCTGAACGGGGCGCATCGGTAAAAGGGGCGCACTTGGTTTCCCCGGCCCCACCCCCTATCAGGGCGACATGGCAAGATCGCTGCGGATCGCGGTCCAGATGGACGCGCTGGAAACCATCAATGTCGCGGGGGATTCGTCGCTTGCGCTGATGCTGGAGGCCCAGTCGCGGGGCGCCCATATTTTTCACTACCTGCCGGACCAGCTGGACTGGGTCGAGGATCGCGTGGTGGCGACGGCTCGGCCGGTGGAGCTGTTCTGGCTGCCGACGCTGGGCGAGCCCCATTTCCGCTGGCTGGATTCGCCCCGCAGGCTGGACCTGGCCGCCGAGGTGGATGTCGTGCTGATGCGGCAGGATCCGCCGTTCGACATGGCCTATATCACCGCGACGCACCTGCTGGAGCGCGCCCGCGATGCCGGGGTGCTGGTGGTGAATGATCCGACCTCGGTGCGCAACGCGCCCGAGAAGCTGTTCGTGCTGAACTATGCCGATCTGATGCCGCCGACGCTGGTGACCCGCTCGCTGGAGGCGGCGCAGGCGTTCCGCCGCAAGCACCGCGAGGTGGTGGTGAAGCCGCTGTACGGCAATGCGGGCGCGGCCGTGTTCCATGTGCCCGAGGGCGACAGCAACCTGCCCGCGCTGGTGGAGCTGTTCGGCGAGGTGTGGCGCGAGCCCTTCATGGTCCAGGCCTTTCTTCCGGAGGTGGCAAAGGGCGACAAGCGCATCGTTCTGATCGACGGGGAACCCGTGGGCGCGATCAACCGTTTGCCCAAGGACGGCGAGATCCGGTCCAACCTGGCGGCCGGCGGCAGCGCGCACGCGACCGACCTGACCGCCGAGGAGCAGGCGATCTGCGCCCGGTTGGCGCCGGACATGCGACGCCTGGGGCTGGTGTTCGTGGGGATCGACGTGATTGCCGGGCGGCTGACGGAGATCAACGTGACCTCGCCGACCGGCATCCGCGCGATCGACCGGTTCAACGGCACCAATATCCCGGGTCTGTTCTGGGATCGGGTCGAGGCCAGGCTGGCGCTGCGATGACCGACTGGATCGGAGACCTGATCGACAGCTGGGGCTATTCTGCCGTCGGGCTGCTGATGTTCATCGAGACGGTCTTCCCCCCCATCCCGTCCGAGGTGATCATGCCCTTGGCCGGGGTGCATGCCGCCCAGCAAGGCGCCTCGCTGCCGGGCGTGATCCTTGCTGGCACGTTGGGCGCCATGGCCGGCAACATCTTCTGGTTCGTGCTGGCCTGGAAGCTGGGCCTCGACCGGTTCGAAGGCTTTCTGGTGCGCTATGGCCGTATCTTCACCATGGACGAGACCGAGATCGCCCGCGGCCGCGCCCTGTTCGAGCGATTTGGGCCGGGGCTGGTGAGCGTGGGACGGATCGTACCTACCATCCGCTCGCTGATCTCGGTTCCGGCGGGCCTGGTGCACATGCGCCCGCGCAGTTTCCTGCTCTTTTCGACGCTGGGCACCTTCCTGTGGACCATGGGGCTGGCCGTTGCCGGCTATGTGCTCGGGCGCAATTTCGGGCAGATCGACAAGGTGCTGAGCCCGCTGTCGACCGCCGTCATCGTGATCTGCTTCCTGGTCTATCTTTATCGCGTGATCATGTGGAACCAGCTGAAGGCCCGGCGCGACGGGAAGGCGTGAGGCTGGTGCGGGCCGGAATAAAGTGATACTCATGGTGCCATAAAGGTCGAGGAGAGACGCATGTGGTGGCCCTTTGCCGTGGCGGCGATTGCCTATCTTCTGTTCCGCCTGTGGTATGACGGGGTGCGTGGGCCGCTGACGTCGGCCGAGATCGACGACGGGCTTGCCCGGATCACCGCACGCGGCGGCAGCCAGGGAACCGACACCGCAGCCTTCCGCACCTTTCTGGAAGCCGACGACGGGCGCGAATTCGTGATGCTGAACCTGGTGAAGTTTACGAGCGGAATGGCCACCCATCCGGGGACCGGGGAGCAGGTGCCCGCCCGCAGCCTGATGGCGCATTACAGCCGGCACTTCATCCGGCGGCTGATGCGGCGCGGCGGTCACCCGGCGCTGGTTGCCCGCAAGGTGGGCCCCTATGTGGACGCCTGGGGGGATGTGCAGCCCGATCCCGGCTGGTCGATCATGGGCTATATGCGTTACCGCAGCCGGCGCGACCTGCTGGCGCTGGCCGCCGATCCGAGCTTCGGGCCCATCCACGCCTACAAGGCGCTCGGCACTGCTACGACCCTGTCCTTCCCGACCCAGCGGGTTCTTGCCCTGTATGTCGGGCCGCGCCTGTGGGTCGCGCTGGTCCTGCTGCTGGCCGCAGCGCTGGGGGCGCTGGCGCTCGGCTGATCAGCCGTGCATCATGGCGCCAACGATCCGGTGGAGCACGGCAGTGGCGTCGGCCAGGGCCAGCCCCTGTTCCAGCCGGAGCCGCCGCCACACATCGATGCTGAGCACTGCATCCAGCGCCTCGGTCAGCTCTGCACCGGACCCGGTCCCCAGCACTGCCACCAGGATTCCCCTGAGCTCGGACTGGATCGCCTTGTGGTCGGCCTGCAGCACCGGCGACCGGTGCCGGTGCACGCCGGCAGCCACGGTGACGGGCATCACCTCCTCAAAGAACAGGACCCGCCGCTCGACAAGCGCGTGCAGGCGCGCCTCCAGCGTGTCGCCGGCCAGTGGTATGGCACGAACCGGAGCCACCTTGTCGCGCATGATCGCCTGCATCTCGCGGTAGATGCCCTCCATGTCGGAGAAGAGGCGGAACACCGTCCGGCGGCCGACGCCTGCGCGGGACGCCACCGCATCCGCGCTGGGCGACAGATCGCCCTCGCGCACAAGCTCCAGCATCGCCTCGACGATTCGGCGGCGGCTGTCGGCGGAGCGGCGACGACGCCCGTCCGCCTGTATGGTGTTCCTTCCTGATTCCACGTGCTTGTCCTTTTTCGGTCGTGCGATACCCCGCCGCCGGCACATATTGACCCATTGCCGCGCACATGTCACTATTGGCCTTTCAAGTGCCAGAAAGTGCACTGCCAGAATGCGCGCGACTATGTGCGGGAAAAGGGGCGCGGGCGGGCGGAAGCCCGGGGAGGAGCGGTTGGTGTTGTTGCAGGGATCGCCGTGCTGCAGGGCCGCCTGCGGGAAAGTCCGGCGTGCGGGGCTGGCTTGAAAGCGGGGCCTCCCGCCTTGTCACCAGCACGCGTCTGCGCGCGCTTGGGCGGCGGCTGCATGCGGCGCGGCGCACGATGACGGGCGCCGTGCCCACCGTGCACTATTTCCATGGGGTCGCGGACCCCTATTCCCACCTTGCGGTGCAGCTTCTGCCGCGGCTGGCGGCCGCCTATGCGATCGACATCGTGCCCTTTCTGGTTCCCCCGCCGGCAGCCGATGCCGCACCCGAGCAGGCGCTGCTGACAGCCTGGTCGGCGCGCGATGCCGCCCGGCTGGCCCCCATGCACGGGCTGTCGTTTCCGCCAGAGGCGGGCGTGCCTTCGGCCGATTCGATCGCCGCTCTGGAAACCCGGCTTGCCGGGATCGGGCACCCCGCCACCTTTGCCGAGATTGCCCTGCAACAGGGTGATGCCCTGTGGCGCGGCGAACCGATAAAGCGCGGGACGGGTGATCGGGACAGGGCGCTGGCCGAAGGCGCGGCGGCGCGCCAGGCGGCGGGCCACTATCTGCCGGGCGTGTTTGCGTTCGAGGGGGAATGCTATTGGGGGGTCGACCGGCTGCCCCATCTGGAAGCGCGGCTGGCGCCCCTGCGCACCGTCGGGACGCCGGTCGTTCGGCAGCTGGAGGCCGGCGCACTGCACGGCGACGCAGGTGCGGCCGAGCTGCATTTCTTCCTGAGCTTCCGGAGCCCCTATACCCATATCGTGGCCCCCCGGGTCCGCCGCCTTGCCGAGCGCTGGAATGCCCGGCTGGTTCTGCGCCCCATTCTGCCCATGGTGATGCGCGGTTTGCCCGTGCCGATGGAGAAGCGCCTGTACATCGTGCGCGACACCAAGCGCGAGGCCGAGCGGCTGGGGATTGATTTCGGCCGCATGCGCGATCCCGTCGGCGCCGGCGTGGAGCGCGGGATGGCGGTGCTTCACCGCGCGATTGCCGCGGGCAGGGGCCCGGAATTCGTCGAAAGCTTCCTGGCCGGTGCCTTTGCCGAGGCGGCGGACGCCACCTCGGACGAGGGGCTGCAGATGCTGGCTGCGCGCGCCGGCCTGACCGAAGCCGATGTGGCGGTTGCCCTGGCGGACGACAGCTGGCGGGGCGTTGCAGAGGCGAACCGGGAGGCCATGTTCGCGCTGGGCCTGTGGGGTGTGCCGAGTTTTCAGGTCGCCGGATGTGCCGCCCATTGGGGGCAGGACCGGCTGTGGGCGGTCGAGCAG
>JBKDAC010000082.1:0-9910 GCA_046316515.1 Sandaracinobacter sp.
CAATCTGGGCGAGGTGATCGACGCCTGCCTCGCCTACCTTGACGACCGGGCAGTCTCGTCCGAGGTGCTGATGGCCCAGGTGCCCGCGCCCGACTTCCCGACCGGCGCACTGATCCTGCGCACCAACGGCATCGCTTCCGCCATGACGACAGGCCGCGGCTCCATCCTGATGCGCGCGCGCCATGTGATCGAGGATCGGCGCAGCAGCGGCCATCAGATCGTGCTGACGGAAATCCCCTATCAGGTGGGCAAGGCGGGCCTTGTCGAAAAGATCGCCGAGGCGGTGAAGGACAAGCGCATCGAGGGCGTGTCCGACCTCCGCGACGAGAGCAACCGCGAAGGCGTGCGGATCGTCCTGGAACTGAAGCGCGACGCGGTTGCCGACGTGGTGCTGAACCAGTTGTGGCGCCACACGCCGGCGCAATCCAGCTTTGCGGTCAACATGCTTGCCCTGCGTGGCGGCCGGCCCGAACAGCTGTCCCTGCGCGATGTGATCGAGGCCTTCATCGCCTTCCGCGAGGAAGTGATCGGCCGCCGGTCGCGCTTCCTGCTGACCAAAGCGCGCGACCGCGCCCACCTGCTGCTCGGCCTCGTCATCGCCGTATCCAACCTGGACGAAGTTGTCGCCATCATCCGGGGCTCCGCCTCTCCGGCCGATGCGCGCGAAGCGCTGATGGCGCGCAGCTGGCCGGTGTCGGAAATCGCGCCCTACCTCAAGCTGGTGGACGACGCCGAGCTGGAGATGGAGGGCGAGGACTTGTCTGTCACAGAAAGTGGAGGCGGCACCTACCGCCTGTCCGAACTGCAGGTCCGCGCGATCCTGGATCTGCGCCTGCACCGCCTGACAGCGCTGGGCCGCGACGAGATCGGCGGCGAACTGAAGGAACTGGCCGATACAATCGCCGACCTGCTAGACATCCTCTCCAGCCGCGCACGGCTGGAGCAGGTGATGCGCGACGAGCTGACCGCAGTCCGCGACCAGTTCGCGACACCGCGCCGGTCCGAGATCCTGCAGGCCGACGATGTGGAAGACGAGGACCTGATCGCCCGCGAGGACATGGTGGTCACCGTCACCCACTCGGGCTGGATCAAGCGCGTCGGCCTAGACAGCTACCGCGCCCAGAAGCGCGGCGGCAAGGGCCGGCAGGGCATGGCCACCAAGGAAGAGGATGTCATCACCGACCTGTTC
Organism: Sandaracinobacter sp.; assembly: GCA_046316515.1. Classification (GTDB taxonomy): domain Bacteria; phylum Pseudomonadota; class Alphaproteobacteria; order Sphingomonadales; family Sphingomonadaceae; genus Sandaracinobacteroides. The sequence goes on from JBKDAC010000082.1 coordinate 1,190, forward strand.
GTCGCCATGACGCACGCGCCGGTGCTGTTCTTCTCGACGCTGGGCAAGGTCTATCGCATGAAGGTCTGGAAGCTGCCCGAGGGCACGCCCCAGTCCAAGGGCCGCGCCATGGCAAACCTGCTGCCGCTGGAGCCGGGGGAGACCATCCAGACCGTTCTGCCCCTGCCCGAGGACGAGGCCGAATGGGGCCAGATGCACGTGATGTTCGCGACCGCCCGCGGCCTCGTGCGGCGCAACAGCATGGACGCCTTCGCCAACGTCCCCTCCAACGGCAAGCTCGCCATGCGCTTCGAGGACGGCAGCGATGACCGGCTGATCGGCGTCGCGCTGTGCCACGAAAGCCAGGACATCCTCCTCGCAGCCCGTTCGGGCAAAGCGGTGCGCTTCGAGGCGACCGCAGTCCGCGAATTCCAGTCCCGCACCTCGACCGGCGTGCGCGGCATGGACCTCGACGAGGGTGACGAAGTGATCTCGCTGTCGGTTCTGCGCCGAGTCGGCACCAGCCAGGACGAACGCGAGACCTATCTGAAATCGGCCGCCTGGAAGGGCAACCCGTCCCCGCTCGAGGGCCTGTCCGAAGACCGTTTCGCGCTGATGGCCGAGGCCGAGCAGTTCATCCTGACCATCACCGCCAACGGCTATGGCAAGCGCAGCTCGGCCTATGAATATCGCCGCACCAACCGGGGCGGGAAGGGCATCGTCAACATCGACACCTCGGAACGCAACGGCCATGTCGTCGCCAGCTTCCCAGTCGAACCCACCGAGCAGCTGATGCTGGTGACGGACCAGGGCAAGCTGATCCGCATGCCCGTGCGTGACATCCGCATCGCCGGCCGCGCCACGATGGGCGTGACTCTGTTCAAGGTGAACGACGCCGAACATGTCGTTTCCGCAGCCCGCATCCGCGAAAGCGACGACGAGGACGAGGACGACGCCGACAACATGGCAACCAATGGCGAGGCGCCCGGCGAAGCAACAGAGACCGCGCCGGAATGACCCCGGAATGACCCCGGAATGACCCTGGTGCTCGGAATCGAATCCAGCTGCGACGAGACAGCCGTTGCCCTGGTCACGGCAGACCGGCGGATTCTCGCCGAACGCATCGCCAGCCAGGACGCCGAGCATCGCCCCTTCGGCGGCGTGGTGCCGGAACTCGCCGCCCGCGCCCATGCCGAACGCATCGCCCCGATGGTGGAGGCTGTGCTGGCCGAAGCCGGGCTGTCACTGTCGGATGTCGACGCGGTGGCTGCCACCGCCGGCCCTGGCCTCGTCGGCGGCGTGATGGTCGGCCTTGTCACGGGCAAGGCGCTGGCCTTTGCGGCCGGCAAGCCGCTCTGGGGCATCAACCACCTGGAAGGCCATGCGTTGTCGCCGCGCCTGGTCGATCCCGATCTCGCCTTTCCCTATCTGCTTCTCCTCGTCTCCGGTGGTCACTGCCAGTTGATCGCAGTGGAGGGCGTCGGGCACTACCGCAGACTCGCGACCACCATCGACGATGCCGCCGGCGAGGCCTTCGACAAGGTGGCCAAGATGCTGGGCCTCGGCTTTCCGGGGGGGCCAGCGGTGGAAAATGCTGCGCAGCACGGCAATCCGCACGCCGTGCCGCTGCCGCGCCCGCTGGTGGGCTCGGGGGAGCCGCATTTCAGCTTTGCAGGGCTGAAGACGGCCGTGCTGCGCGCGGTGCAATCCGGCCTGCACAGCCCTGCCGACATTGCAGCAAGCTTCCAGGCGGCCGTTACCGATTGCCTGGCCGACCGGACGCGCCTCGCCATCCGTGCCATGCCGCAGGCAACCGCCCTCGTAGTGGCGGGCGGGGTCGCCGCCAACGGCGCAGTGCGGGCCGCGCTGCAGCAAGTGGCAAGCGCACACGCCCTTCCCTTCCTGGCGCCGCCCTTGCGGCTGTGCACCGACAATGCGGCCATGATCGCCTGGGCCGCGCAAGAGCGGATCGCCGCCGGCATGACGCCCGAGGCGGACCCCCAGGCCCGCCCCCGCTGGCCGCTCGATCCCAGCGCCGAGGCGGTGCGCGGCGCAGGTGTAAAGGCATGACGATTGCCGTCGTCGGGGCGGGCGCCTGGGGCACCGCACTCGCCAATGCCATGGCCGCGCAAGAGGACGTGCTGATCTGGGCCCGCGAGCCCGAGGTCGCGGCCGCGATCAACACAGACCACGCCAACCCGCTCTTCCTGCCCGGCATCCCGCTCAGCCCCCGCGTTCGCGCCAAGACAGACCTCGCGGAGCTCTCCGAAATCGACCTCTGGCTCGTCGTGCCGCCGGCCCAGTTCCTGGGGCGCGTGCTGGCCGCCGCACCACTGGCCCACCGCCCCACGCTGATCCTCTGCGCCAAGGGCATCGAGGCCGGCACGCACCGCCTGATGGCCGGCGTCGCCGCCGCAGTAGCACCGCAGTCGCCGCTCGCCGTGCTGTCAGGGCCCAGCTTCGCCGCCGAAGTCGCCAGGGGCCTGCCCACCGCCGTCACGCTCGCCGCTGCAACCGAGGCGGAAGCCACGACGCTCGCCGATCGCATCGCCCGCCCCACCTTCCGCCCCTATGCGTCCGATGACGTGACCGGCGCGGAGATCGGCGGCGCGGTCAAGAATGTGCTCGCGAACGCCTGCGGCGTCGTCATCGGCGCCGGACTCGGCGAGAATGCCCGCGCCGCCATCATAGCGCGCGGCTTTGCCGAAAAGACCCGCTTCGGCCTGGCGCGCGGCGCCCGTGCTGACACGCTCGCAGGCCTCTCCGGCCTGGGCGACCTCGTCCTCACCTGCGGTTCCACCCAGTCCCGCAACATGCGGCTGGGCATGGCGCTGGGCGAAGGCCAGACCGCCGAACAGGCACTCGCCGGCAAGCTGTCGGTTGCGGAAGGGGCCGCCACCGCCCCGGTGCTGGTGGAGGCAGCCGCTGCGGCCGAGGTCGACATGCCGATCTCGTCCGCAGTCGCAGATCTGCTGGCAGGGCACGCCACCGTGCCCGAGGTCGTGCGCCGCCTGCTCAGCCGGCCGCTGAAGTCCGAAGGGCTGTAACCGGCCCGACACGCGGCTGTCACGAAGGGGTCACCACCTCAAGATATTGCGTGCAGGCAATCGCCTACCCACAAGCAGCAGGGGCCTTGCATGCAGACCGTTGCCCGGCTCGACAGCCGATTCCCCCCCGCGGCCGCCATTCCGCCCCTGCCCACGCCAGCCTGGCTCGACGAACCCGAGGACGACACACCCCCCCGGCGCCTGCGCTTCCGCACCATCTTCATCTCCGACACCCATCTGGGCACGCCCGGCCGCAACGCAGAGCTGCTGTTCGACTTCCTGAAATCGGTCGAGTGCGAGACGCTATATCTGGTCGGAGACATCATCGACGGCTGGCGCCTGAAACGCGGCTGGTTCTGGCCCACCCGCCACAACGACATTGTCCGCCGCGTGCTCAAAATGGCCAAGAAGGGCACCCGCGTCGTCTATGTGCCCGGCAACCACGACGAGGTGCTGCGCGACTTCATCGGCCTGCAACTGGGCGACATCGAGGTCCGGCCGGAGGCCGTCCACGAGACGGCCGACGGCCGCCGCCTCCTTGTCCTCCACGGCGACGAATTCGACGGCGTGGTCCTGTACCATCGCTGGCTCGCCTTCCTTGGCGACCATGCCTATGTCACGCTGCTGAAGCTGAATCGCGGCTTCAATGCCTGCCGCCGCGCGCTCGGCCTTCCCTACTGGTCCTTGTCCGCCCACCTGAAAAAGCGGGTGAAGAATGCCGTCGAATATGTCTGCCGCTTCGAAGAGGCAGTCGCCCACGCGGCCCGCGAACGCGGCGCCGATGGGATCGTGTGCGGCCACATCCATTCCGCCGAGATCCGCCAGTTCGGCGACATCACCTACTATAACGATGGTGACTGGGTCGAAAGCTGCACGGCACTGGTCGAGCATGCCGACGGCCGCATGGAGATCCTCGACTGGGCGGCCCGGGCCCGCGCAGAGGCGCTTGCCGTCCTCACCCCCGCCTCTTGATGAACTACCTCTTGATGGACAGCCAGATGCGCAAACTGGTGCTCGTGTCAGACGCCTGGGCGCCGCAGGTGAACGGCGTGGTGCGGACCCTGCAGACAACGGCGGCCCTGCTGCAGCAGCGTGGCTGTGTCGTCACCCCCATCACGCCGGACCGCTTTCCCTCCTGGCCCTGCCCCACCTATCCCGAAATCCGCCTCGCCCGTCCGTCCAGGGGCGCAGTCGCGCGCCTGATCGACGCGGCGGCGCCCACGGCCGTCCACATCGCGACCGAAGGACCCCTGGGCCTGGCTGCACGACGCCACTGCCTGCGCACCGGCCGGCCCTTCACCACCAGCTTCCACACCCGCTTTCCCGATTATCTCCACGCCCGCTTCCGCCTGCCACCCGCACTCAGCTGGCGCTACCTGCGCTGGTTCCACGGGCCCGCCCGGGCGATCCTTGTGGCCACGCCCCGGCTCGCACAGGAACTCGCCGGCCATGGGCTCGGCCACACCCGCCTCTGGTCGCGCGGTGTGGACCTGTCCCGGTTTCGCCCCGACCTTCCGGCACCCGATGCCTATCAGGGGCTTGCCCGCCCGATCCTGCTGAACGTCGGGCGCGTTGCCGTCGAAAAGAACATCGAGGCCTTCCTGCAGGCGCCAGCACCCGGCACCAAGGTGGTCGTCGGCGACGGCCCGGCCCGCGCCGATCTCAGCGCCCGCTTTCCGCATGTCTTGTTCCTGGGCGCCCAGTCGGGCGAGGCCCTGTCCCGCGCCTATGCCAGCGCCGACCTGTTCGTCTTCCCCAGCCGGACCGACACCTTCGGCCTGGTTCTGATCGAAGCCATGGCCGCCGGCCTGCCCGTGGCCGCCTATCCGGTCCACGGCCCGCTCGATGTCGTGGGGGCAAGCGCGGCAGGCGCTCTCGATGCAGACCTGTCCGTCGCGATCACCCGTGCGCTTGCCATTCCGCGCGCGGCTGCCACGGCCCGCGCCGCCGACTTCAGCTGGGATGCCGCCGCATCCCAGTTCGAAGCCGCACTCTCCGCGCCGGCTGGCGCGATGTGCGAGACTACCGCGCCGGCTGGCGCGATGTGCGAGACTGCCGCGCCGGCTGGCGCGATGTGTGAGACTGCCGCGCCCGCGGGCGCGGATCAGAACTTCGCGGTCAGCCCCAGCGAGAAGCTCGTCCCCACATCATAACGGTTGTTGAAGATGATGCTGTCGCCCAGCGACTGGCTCTCCCGAAACTCCGTGCCCAGGATGTTGCGCACCTCCAGCTTCAGCTCCATCGGCAGTGCGCCGATGTTCACCGCTTCGCGCAGCACGAAGTCCAGCTGGATGCCCGGACGTTCCACCAGGTCTGGTGTGTCATTGGGGCCGCGCTGCGTGACCCGGTCCGATGCATAGGTCAGCAGGATCGTCTGCTCGGACAGCTTGTCGTCGCGCTGCAGGCCCAGCTGCAGGTTCACGATATGGTCGGACTGGCCCGTCAATGGTGCGCCGTCGCGGAAATAGGCGGACGCCGGGCGATCTTCGCCGCCGCCTTCGACAGGCCGCGTGGTGTCGCCTTCGCTGACATTCAGCCTCGAGTTGGTGAAGGTGTAGTTCGCCGACACAAAGAGCTGCCGGTCGGCAAAGAATCCCTCGCCCGAAATCGGGAAGTATTTCTGCACCTCCGCCTCGATGCCATAAAGTTCGGCCCTGGGCGCGTTGGCGAAGGTGGTGAACAGGGTCCCGCCCTGCTGGAACGACACCGTCTCGATCGGACGGTCGATCTGCTTCCAGAAGGCGCCCAGGATCAGCCGCTCGTCACGGCCGAAGAACCATTCCCAGCGGCCTTCCACATTCAGCAGCTCGGAATCCACCAGGAACGGGTTGCCGAAGCTCGACCGGTCGGAATCTGTGTCGAGATAGGTCTGCGGCGCGAGCTCCCGGAACTGGGGCCGGGCGATGGTCTGGGAGGCGGCCAGCCGCACCTGCATGTCCTCCGCGAAGTTCCAGGTCAGCGTGGCTGCCGGCAGCCAGTAGCTGTTCTCCAGGCGGGTCGAGAGCAGAAGATCCCCCCCGGTGCCGAACAGGTCCACCGGCGTCACGAACTGGTTTGCGGTTTCATAGCGAACGCCCGCCGTCAGCCGGAACCCGTCAAACAGCTCCGCCTCCACCTGCGCATAGCCCGCATGCACCGACAGGCCGGCCTCATAGGCGGCAACACCTGCGGCGGCGCCCACTTCCTCCAGGAAAATGTCATAGAGGCTGATGTTCAGCGGGCTCAGCAGGAAGTCTGGCCGCTGCTGCGTCACCGCATCCGGCAGGGCATCGGCAGACTGGTAACGGAAATCCCGCCGCGTTGAGTTCCGCGTGTTGTCGGAATAGGCATAGCCGGCCGAAACCGTGACAGCCTTCTCGGTCGGCAGCTTGTAGCCGACATCGAACGCGCCGGCCAGAACCTCGTCCTGCAGGTCCGAGAAGGCCACCCGCGACGATGTCTGCGTGCGCAGCGTGTTCACATAGTCGTTGAACCGCGGCTCGAAAATATAGCTGTTCACCCGTTCATAGGGGCTTTCGCGCTGCGACCTGGCATAGGTGCCGCGCACGTCCAGCTTCAGGTCGTCGAACTTGAATTCGCCCACCAGCGAGGTCGAGAACAGCTGCCGCTCGAACCAGTTGGTGAAGCTCCGGTTCACCGACTGATCCTGGTTGACATTGACGAGGTCGAAGCCCGACTGGATGCGCGCTTCCTTCAGCACATCGCGGATATAGAGATTGGTGAAGCGGATCTGATGCTCGTCGAACTCATATCCAACGCCCATCAGGCCATTCAGCTGGAGCCGGTTCTCGGTCGACAGAAAGCGGTAATTCTCCTGCGGATCCAGAAACGGATTGCCGTTGGCATCAATCGAGATGCCGAAGGTTGTCTGCTGATCGCCGCCCTTGGTCTGCCAGCTGTTCGACCAGCTGCCCGTCACGATCAGGCCCAGCCGGTCCTCGCCGATGTCCCATGCCCGTCCGCCGGTGAAGCCCAGCGACATGTTCGCCGGAATGGTGTCGTTGCTCTGGATCAGGTTGGTCTCGGCATTGTTCAGGCTGGCCGTGATCGTCTGCAGCTGGTCCAGCGAGAAGTTCGCAAGGCTGAGCGGCTTGCCGGCATTCAGCGCAGCGCGGAACTCGGCCGGAAGGGCGCGGGTGCCGCCGTCGAAGCTGGTCCAGTCAGACCGCGAGCCGCGATAGGTATAGCCCAGCTGGCCGGTCGTGACGGTGTCGCCTGAGACCGAGCCCGACACGTTGAAGAAGGGTTCGTCGGGAATGGCCCGGGTCGTCAGGTTGATGACGCCGCCCCCGAACTCGCCGGGGAAATTGGCCGAGAAGCTCTTCTGCACCAGCGTGGACGCCAGGATGTCGGTCGGGAAGATGTCCAGCGGCACGACCCGCTTGAGCGGCTCCGGCGAGGGGATCGGAAGCCCGTTCAGCAGCGCAAGCGAATAGCGTTCGCCAAGACCGCGGACATAGACATAGCGACCGCCCACCACCGACAGGCCGGTCACGCGCTGCAGAGCGCCGGCGATGTCGCCCTCGCCGGTGCGCGCAAGGTCGGCCGCCGACAGCAGCGAGACGACGGACGGTGTCGCCCGGATCGCGTTGGGGATGAAGCGTCCGATGACGACGATATCCTCGCCATCAAGGCCGCCGGCACCAGCGCCGGACACCTCGACATCGGTCTCCTCCGCAGCGTCCGCCGGAGCAGCTTCTGCGGGGGCCTTGGGGGGGGAACCGGGAGTCGGCTGCACGGCTGGCGGCGCGTCCGCGGCCGTCTGCGCGCTAAGCGGGGCAGCCGCCATCGCGCTTCCAAGCGCCGTGGTGGCAAGAAGCAGGCGGACCAGGGCGGACGTCGTCATCGGGTTTTCCCCCAGGAGCATCTTGCAAAAGGACTAGGGGGCAGCGGCATGGCCACCCCCCGTCGCTGTCGGACCGGTTACTGGATGGGCAGGCGCACGGCCGTGCAGGCGGCCGTCGTGCCGCCAAGGCCGCAGGCCCAGCCATTGTACCAGGTGTCGGACGTGCCGCTGAAGGCGCCCACATAGCTGGTGTTGGTAAAGACCGCGTTGACGGCCGAGGCATTGATCGCGGTCACGGCCAGCTCGGTCGCGCCCGGGAACCAGGTGCCCGTCAGTGTGTTCGTCGCGCTCACCACATTGCCGCGGGCGGGTTCCGTCAAGATGTCCGACACCTGCGTGGTCGTCACCCCGCCCGAGCCGTTGGCAGCGCCACCAGCGCAGGAATGGAAGGTGCCGCGCACGTTCGGCGGGCCGGCCTTCCGCGCGGTCGGGTCGGCCGCACTGACGTCGGTGGTGATGGTGAAGGCGTCCGCCATCTGCACGCAGGCCCCGGCATCCTTCTGGATGATCGAATTCAGGATGTCGAAATCGGTCCCGCCACGGAACAGCAGACCGTTGGGCGAGCGCCGACCGATGTAGGTGACGTTGGCGAAGGCCGGACGCGAGCGCGGCGTGCGCAGGTCATTGCCCGAGGTCTCGCCCTCTATCATCCGGTCACCACCGGTAGACCGCTGCACCACAAGACCGAATTGCAGAGCCCCGCGATAGCCGAGGTCGGTGTCCAGGCTGTCGTCGTCGGCACCCGTCACCACCACATAGCGGTGGTTCACCCGGCCACCGAACCACTCGATGCCGTCGTCCGAGCTGTTGTGGACCTGGATGTTCTCGGCAAAGGTGCCGGAACCGACA